>JBQCJO010000595.1:0-3652 GCA_051952735.1 Rhizomicrobium sp. | reverse complement strand
ATCGGCGGCGGCCAACTCGGCCGCATGCTGGCCATGGCGGCGGCGCGATTGGGCTTGAAGGTTCACGTCTATTCCGACGTTGCTGACGCGCCCGCGTTTCAGGTTTGCGATGCACACACGGTTGCGGCTTATGAAGATGAAGCCGCGCTCGCGAAGTTCGCTTCGGTCTGCGATGCCGTAACCTATGAGTTCGAGAACGTGCCGGCGAAAGCGGCGGCGGTTCTTGCGACCATCAAACCCACCAATCCGAACGCGAAAGCCTTGGCCGTCGCACAGGATCGCTTCGACGAGAAGAGTTTCGTCACCGCACTCGGCTTGAAGACCGCACCATTCGCTGCCGTGAATTCCGCCGACGATGCCGCATCCGCTTTCACCAAGATCGGCGGACCGGCGGTGCTGAAGACGCGACGCTTTGGCTATGACGGCAAGGGGCAGGCGAAGGTCAAGAGTGCAGAAGAATGCAAAGCTGCGTTTGCTTCTTTCCAATCTGCACCGTCCATCCTCGAAGGCTTTGTGACCTTCGACTTCGAAGCCTCCGTCGTCGCGGTACGCGCAGCGGACGGAACGTTCGCGGCCTATGATCCGGCGGAGAACATTCACGAGAACCATATCCTCGCTCGCTCTGTCGTTCCAGCTCGGCTGACGAAGAAGCAGAACGAAGATGCCAAAACGATCGCACACAGGATCGCCGATGCTTTGGACTATGTCGGTGTTCTTGGCGTCGAGCTGTTCGTGCAGAAGGACGGCAGCGTGCTCGTCAACGAGATCGCGCCGCGGGTCCACAATTCCGGGCATTGGACGATCGAGGCCTGCATCGTCAGCCAGTTCGAAAACCATGTTCGCGCCGTTGCCGGTTGGCCCTTGGGTTCGACGGAACGGCACTCCGATGCGGTGATGGAGAACCTGATCGGCGAACAGGCCGCTGATTTCAAAACACTGGCGGCCAAAGGCGGCGGACTTCATCTTTACGGCAAGAGCGAAATTCGCGCGGGCCGCAAAATGGGGCACATTACTTATCTGAAGCCTAAGAGCGCGGACTGATCCGTCCCAGAAAATCGGACAAGGACGGCCAGTCCTTTGTGCGCTCCTTCACCTGCGCCTTGAGCTTCTCGAACTGCATCACGTTTTCAATGCGTGCGTCGAGGAAGGCTTTCGTCTCCGCTTCGTCTTCGCTCTGGTCGGTGAACCAGCGCATCAGCGTGGACGAATAGACGCCGGCCAGGATCGCCCGCTTCGTATAGAAGTTGAAATCCGTCGAGGTGTCGCCAACGGCGCGCCACATGCGATCCACCGTGCGATAGAGAAGCTTCGCGCCCGTCGCGGCGTGGGGCGGCAGGGTGAGGAAAGCGCCGGCGCGGCGAGCGGCTTCCTTATCGTTGCGTAGCGCATCGACGCGCGCCCATACCGCCGTCTTGATGCGCTCTCGGATCTTCATGCCTGCGAGCGTCTTCTTCGAAAGCGCAATTTCCATTTCGTCGTCAGCCCAATCGGAGAAGGCTTCGACGAGATCCAGCGGGCCTTCCGGGAAGAGCCGCGCCAGATCGTCCTTGCTGGCACCCGCTTCCTTGCCCGCGCGCTCCAGAACGGAATCGGTGAAGCCGTCAAACGGCACATGCTTCAATGCCGCTTTTAGAACGTCTTCGCGCGAAACGGATTTCGCGGGCTTCTTGGCGCGCGCGGTCATTCTTCCTCGTCTCTCGTCCAGTGTTTCGCTTCGCTCTCAAAGATGAGATTGCGAAGATCGCCCATGCGGCTGGGATAGAGAATGCCGTCGAGGTGATCGCATTCATGCTGCACGACGCGGGCGTGGAAGCCGCGTGCGGTGCGCTCCACGAGTTTTCCATCGAGATCGAAACCGCGATAGCGGATGTGCGCGGGACGCTCCACCAGACCGCGCAAACCGGGCACGGAGAGACAGCCTTCCCAGCCGCCTTCCCGCTCCGACCCCATGATTTGAATTTCCGGGTTTATCAAAACCGTGAGCGGTGCGGTGTGGTCGTAGCGCTCATCCTCGGCGAGCCCGGGATCGCTGCGCTCGCCGGGAGCCTGGAAGACCACCACACGGAGCGGGACGTGAACCTGCGGCGCTGCCAATCCCGCGCCGTTGGCATCGATCATGGTCTCGACCATGTCGGCGACGAGGCCGCGGATGGCCGGATCGGCGGGATTCGCCACCGGAGCCGCTTTCTGGGCCAGAACCGGATGCCCCATTTTCGCGATTTTCAGGATCGCCATCTAAATCTCGTGCCTCCGGCGCACCGCGCCACTCCTATTTGTTTTGCAATATAAGGGGGGTACCCCTCCCCCCTCGGCCCTTTCTTCTACCGCAGGCAGGCCGCGGCCAAACGAGAACATATAGAGAACATTCTGGAAAAGATCAAGTCCCGTCCAATCCCCGGTTTTCCGCAGGATGCAACGGTTTACAGGCCAAAACCCTTCTGATATCAACCGCGGCCTTCTTAATACCGGCAGGAGTCTTCTTTGCAGATCATCGTTCGCGACAACAATATCGACCAGGCGCTCAAGGCCCTGAAGAAGAAGATGCAGCGCGAAGGCATCTTCCGCGAGATGAAGCTGCGCGGCCACTACGAGAAGCCGAGCGAGAAGCGCGCCCGCGAACGCGCCGAGGCGATCCGCCGTTACCGCAAGCTGCAGCGCAAGCGCATGCAGCGCGAGGGCGTTCTGCCGAAGTAATCGCTGCCGCGATGAGAATTTGAAAAGGCCGCCCAAACCGGGCGGCCTTTTTGTTTGTGCCGGCTCCCTCTCCGCCTTCAGGGGGAGAGGGTGATTGGGCGTCATCCGTCCATGCCCAACAGAAGCTCGTCCAGTTGTTCGAACTGCTCGTCGTAGCCGGCCGTGCTGCCAGAGGCGATGGCGTCGTCGAGAGCCTTCTTCGAGGGATAAAGGTCGTGCACAACGACGGCTGTTTCGCCGCCTTTTTCTTCGAACGTCACGGTGGTGATGGATCCGTCTTCGCTTTCCTCGTTCGTCCAGACGAGGCGCTTGTTCGGCACCACTTCGCGGTAGTGACCGAAGAACGCCATGGGCTCTCCCGAAGCCGGATGCTTGAACACGAAGCGGACGGCGCCACCGACGCGAAGATCGATCTCGCAGGACAGGAACGACATCCCGAACGACGCAGGAGCCCACCAGCGCAAGAGAAGCTCGGGCGTGGTCCAGGCCTTGTAAACGAGGCGCGCCGGGCCATTGAACGTGCGCGTCACGCTCGTCTCGCGATCGGATATCCGCTCGGATTTGGTGAGAGCCCGCGCGTTATCGTTTTTTGCGGCCATCGGCCTTTTCCTTCTGTTTCAGTTCTTCGATAACCAGGTCCAGCGCATCGAAGCGCGCAGCCCAGAGCTGACGGTATTTCTCGATCCATGCCGCTTCTTCCTCCAGCCGGCGCTTGCCGAGCCTGCAGGTGCGCACCCGCCCTATTTTTTCCGTGGTGACGAGTCCCGCCTCTTCCAGCACGCCGACATGCTTCTTCATGCCTGTGAGGGTCATGTGGAACTTGTCGGCAAGCTCGGTGATCGAGGCGTCCGAGCGGCCGAGCTGCTCCAGTACGCCACGCCGGGTGGCGTCCGAGAGCGCGGCAAACGAGGCATCGAAGCGAGTCTGATTATACTGAACCATATGGTTCAGTATATGG
>JBQCJO010000594.1:0-5154 GCA_051952735.1 Rhizomicrobium sp. | reverse complement strand
TCACGTTCTCATAAAGCAGACGATCGCCGTAGCCCTTGGCGAGACCCTCGGCTTCGATCACCACGCCGCCGAGGCGCTCGGCCACCGGAATGATGATCTGGTTGGTGACGGTGCGCTGCTCGTTGCTTTTCGCGACGAGGTCGTCATCGTGCGCGACGTGGCCAAGGGGTTCGGCGACCGGCTGTTGTTCGAGAACTTGAGCTTCGCGCTGCCGCGCGGCGGCATCGTGGGCGTCATCGGCCCGAACGGCGCCGGCAAGACCACGCTGTTCCGCATGCTCACCGGCCAGGAAAAGCCGGATGCGGGAACGCTGACGATCGGCCCCACCGTGCAGCTCGGCTATGTCGATCAGTCGCGCGATGCGCTCGATCCCAACAAGACCGTATGGCAGGAAATTTCCGACGGCCTCGATGTGCTGGAGCTTGGCAACAAGCGCACGATGAATTCCCGCGCTTATGTCGGCGCGTTCAACTTCAAGGGCGGCGATCAGCAGAAGAAGGTCGGCCAGCTATCGGGCGGTGAGCGCAACCGCGTGCATCTGGCCAAGATGCTGAAGTCCGGCGCGAATCTGTTGCTGCTCGACGAACCGACCAACGATCTGGACGTCGATACGCTGCGTGCATTGGAAAGCGCGCTGGAGGAATTCGCCGGCTGCGCCATGATCATCAGCCATGATCGCTGGTTCCTCGACCGCATCGCCACGCACATGATGGCGTTCGAAGGCGACAGCCATGTCGAATGGTTCGAAGGCAATTATCAGGACTACGAAGCGGACAAGAAGCGCCGCCTCGGCATCGACGCCGACCAGCCGCACCGCATCAAGTACAAGAGGTTTGCGCGCGCCTAGCGCGTGCGGGCCTTGCGCACGCGCGGCGGCTCTTCTTCGCCTGCGGCGAGGTAGCGGTTCATCTTGCTGGCGCGGTTGCGGATCTTCGCGGTCAGCTTGTCGATGGTGGCGCCGCGCTGCTCCAGGAATTCGCTGTATTGCGCCTTCTGGCTCACCGCCACCCACACGCCTAGCACGCACAGATCCACAAGGATCGGTTTGTCGGAAGGATTGAGCACGCGAAAGTCGATCTCGTCCGCGTTGACCGAACGATAGCCGGATGCATCCACCCGGAACCCCTGAACGATCACATCGCCCCGCGAGCGCTCGACTGTGTTCTCGATTTTGAGCTGCCCCACGCGCCAAAGCTCGCGTTCGTAGAGCGACATCTGAAACTCATGGAACGCTACCACGAAGGCTTCCAGCTTTTCGCTCGGCACGGTCTTCGCCGCCGGACCGAGCGCATAGAGCGCGATCCGGCGCATGTCCGTCATCGGCTCGAGCAGCGCCTGAAAGCGCGTGTGCTTTTCGGCATGCGACAGCGTCTTGTCGTTGAGGATCGCCAGTCCCTGCGTGACATAGGTCTGGATGAAGTCTTCGGCTGGGCTCGCGGCCGCGGGCTTGGCGAAAAGCAGAAGCAGCGCGGCGGCAACAGCCCCGCATCGCGCAAAAAGCCAAGCCTTTTGAAAGGCGTCCAAGACGCAGCCCCACCCCAGATGGCACAAATATGACGGCAATCCGTCCGTCCGGCCATGGGGAAATGTGGCATTAATCCCGGCTTTCGCCTCTTAAGGTTAGTTCCCGCGCACGGAACCGCTGCGGATAGCCGCGGCGTGCTTCTCCAGATCGGCAGTCAGCGCCTTAACGTCGGCGCGGCATCGAAACATTGCAGGCTGCTTACTTGCCGCTGAGATCGCCGCCGGCGCGCACGCGCGCGGCACGCTGCTTCAGCTCCGCCGTCAAGGCCTTCACGCTATTGTTGTTCTGCGCGAGGAAAGACGAGAAGTCGTCCTGCTCGGTGATCGCCAGATCCAGGCCCAGCACGATGATGTCTCCCACCGTGAAATGGCCCGGCGATCCGAAGATGCGGAAATCCACCTGGATCGGTTCCTGGCCCTTCTTGGCGCCGGGATCGACCAGCACGGTGGACACCAGATAGTCGCCCGCCTTGCGCTCGACCGAGCCGGTGACCTTCAGCGTCTGTCCCGAATATTTCTGAAATTCGGACTCATAGACGGCGAATGCATATTCGCGGAAAGCGTCTTCAAACGCTGCGAGATCGGCGGGCGATGTGGAATTCTTCACCGGGCCGAGCGTGAAGTCCGCGATACGCTTCAGATCGGTGAGCTTGAGAAGGAAGTTGCGGAATTCCTCGCGCTTCTGCGCCGGCGATCCGCCGCTGTTCAGGATCGTCAGGCCCCTCTGCACGTTGTTCTGGACGAACTCCTCCGCCGGCGTGGCGGCGCGAGCCGCCGCGAAGGGCAGAGCGATGGCGACGATAGCTGCGAGCGCAAAAAGGCGGACCGCGCCCATCAGGTGCGTGCGATGGAATGCTTCAATCATGCGTGGCTCCAATACTCCGCGGGGTACGCTTCGGAAATGATCGCGGCGGGATATGGCAAGTTCGTGGCACTCGCCGCGTCACAGATCCGGGAGGTTGCTCACATCCGGGCGCCCATTGCGGATTTCGTTGTTGCGCATCTGACGATACAGGCTGCGGACGGACGCATAGTAATCGACCGACCCCCGCTCAATGTTCTGAAGCGTATCAAGGTTGCGTGAACGCGTGTCGATGATCGCCAGCGCCCGTCGTCCTGCACCCCACCAGAAATGTTCGCGGATGGGGATATAGGTCGTCGGATCGAGGAAGATATCCACGATCTGGCCGCCGGCGTCGCGCGGCGGATCGGGCCCGAACAAGGGCAGCACGATGAACGGACCTTCGCCGACACCCCAGGTGCCGAGCGTCTGGCCGAAATCTTCCTTGTGATACGGAATGCCGAAATCGGTGGCCGGATCGAGCAGGCCGCCGATGCCGAGCGTGGAATTGATCGTGAAGCGGCCGAATGTCTCGCCGGCGCGGTTCATCTCGCCCTGCAGCAGGTCGTTGGCAAACGTCACCGGCAGATCGAGATTCAGAAGGAAATTGTGAATGCCCTCGCGCGCCGGATCCGGCAGCACGTCGACATAAACGCCGGCAACCGGCGAAAGGACGAATTTGTCGAGCTTCTGGTCGAAGTCGAACACCGCGCGGTTCGTCTGCTCATAAGGATCGTTCTGGCCGGAAGGATCCGTCGTCGCGCAGCCCGCAAGCAGCACGCCCATACCCACGACCAATAATTTGCTCAGTCCCCGCATCATCGTCCCAGCGATCGCTCTATCTCACACAACGCGCGAGCCGTTCGTTTGGTCGCGCAATCCACAACGCCCGATTGCCATGAATCGGAACCGCCCCCGGTCATAGGTAGGGTTACCACATTCGCTATCAAGGGACAGCGAGGGGGATCACAGTCATCGCCAAATATGCAGACCAGTTGCGAAGAATTCACCAAAATGCCCACGGGAAATCCTCATTCCTGACGTGTTGCATAATCATATAAAGATATGTTTATATGATGCCGTGCTTGGAGGTCCGGAATGGACGAATTGCTGGCCATGCTGCGGGCTGCCGCCGATCCCACCCGGTTGCGGCTGTTGCTGCTCCTGCGGGAGGCGGAGCTGACCGTCTCCGAGCTGACCCAGATCCTGGGCCAGAGCCAGCCGCGCGTCTCCCGCCACCTCAAATTGCTGTGTGACGCCGGGCTGCTCCAGCGCTTCAAGGAGGGGAGCTGGGTCTTCTATCGCTCCGCCGAGAAGGGTGCTGGGGCGGAATTGGCGGCGCTGCTGACCGAACTGGCCACGCGCGATCCGGAGACGCTGGAATCCGACCGCCGCCGCCTGGCGCAGGTGCGCGAGGCGCGCGCCGCCGAGGCTGCGGCCTTCTTCAAAGCCAATGCCGACGATTGGGAGCGCATCCGCTCCCTGCACGCACCGGAAAAGGATGTGGAAACCGCGATCGCAAATCTTCTGCGCGCGCAGCCGGTCGAGTCGTTGCTCGATGCCGGTACCGGCACAGGCCGCATGCTCGAATTGCTTGCGCCCGAGATCAAGCATGGCGTGGGCATCGACGTCAGCCCGGAGATGCTCGCCATCGCGCGCGACCGGCTTTCGCGCACGCAGGCCAATCACTGCCAGGTGCGCCTGTCCGATGTGTTCCGCATGCCGTTCGCGTCGGGTACGTCCGACAATGGTTTCGATGCCGCGCTCTTCCATCAGGTATTGCATTATCTCGACGATCCGCAGGCCGCCGTGGCCGAAGCGGCGCGCGTGCTGAAGCCGGGTGGGCGCATCCTCATCGTCGATTTCGCGCCGCACGATCTGGAATTCTTGCGCACCGAATTGCAGCACCGCCGTCTTGGATTTTCCGACAAGGACGTGCAGGGCTGGTTCGACGCGTTGCATCTGACGCCGCTGGAATCCGCCGCCATCGCGCCGCATGCGGGCGGCAGCGGCAAGCTGACTGTCAAAATCTGGAGTGCCGCCACGCAGGCACGCCATCACCGTTCACGAGTTGCCGCATGAGTTTGCGCCGTCTTGCGCGTGATACGCGCCCGCTGAAAGTGTCGTTCGAGTTTTCGCCGCCCAAGACGCCGGAAGCGGAGGAGAATCTGTGGCGCTGCATCCGCCGCCTCGAGCCGCTGAAGCCGGATTTCGTGTCGGTGACCTATGGCGCGGGCGGCTCCACGCGCGACCGCACGCACAACACGGTCAAACGCATCGTGGAAGAGACGGCGTTGTCTCCCGCTGCGCACCTGACGTGCGTGGCGCACAGCCAAAGCGAGATTCGCGAGATCGTGCGCGGCTATTGGGACGCGGGTATCCGTCACATCGTGGCGCTGCGCGGCGACAAGCCGAACATGCAGGGCCGGTATCAGGCGCCGGTGGACGGCTTTGGCTCCACGCCGGAATTGATCGCCGGCATCCGCCAGATCGCGCCGTTCGAGATCAGCGTGTCCGCCTATCCGGAGCGGCATCCCGACAGCGCATCGGAAGCGCAGGACATCGCGCTCCTGAAAGCCAAGGTGGACGCCGGCGCGTCACGTGCGCTCACGCAGTTCGGTTTCGACACCGAAAGCATCGCGCGTTTTCGCGACCGCGTGGTGAAAGCGGGCATTAACGTGCCGATCGTGCCGGGCATCATTCCGACGACGAACATCAAGGGCATCGCGCGCATGGCGCAGACGGCGGGCGCGGGCGTGCCGGACTGGCTGGCCAATCTCTATGACGGT
>JBQCJO010000593.1:0-9705 GCA_051952735.1 Rhizomicrobium sp. | reverse complement strand
CAAGCCGCTCATCAACATCACGGTCAGCACGATCACGTTCGTCCAGTGCGTGACGCGCACGAATACCGGATGGCGATAGAACGGGACCTTCGGCGCGTCCGGATCGCTGTTCGCGCCATATTTCAGGAACGACAGGATGCGTTTTCCCACGCCACGCCCGGCGCGATCGTCCGCAGGTTCACTCGCGATGGTCATGCCGTCCTTTCCGGATTCGCCGCGCGACTATAGACGCACCACGGCTTCTATACGCAGCGCCGGACCCGCCTGTTACGCCGCAAATCTCAGAATTCCGGCTTTACGCCGCCTTTTTCCACGGTGGCGGAAGCGATGCTGGTCTTGCCCGTGGCGTCCGTAACGGCCTGCGCCACCACATAAACGCCGGGCTTCACCAGATCCCGGCGATAGGGAACGATGGCGACGATCGGGGTCTGCGGCGTCACATCCACGATGGATGTCCCCGTGCAACCCGGCTTGCCCGGCACCGCAAGGCCCGCGCATTTGCCGTCGACCATGCCCGCGCCGTGATAGGTGATGTTGAGCTGCCAGTTTCCGCCGCCCGGCGCGACGGTACCGTTCGTCATGCTGCCGCCCATCATCGGCGCCTTCTGCGCGGTGGTGACGGTGCCGTTGGTCATGCTGCCCATACCGCCCATGCCGCCCGTGGCCGCTTTGGCGGTCGACGGATGATGCGGCCACGGATATTGGCCCTCGCCCAGCCCCGCGAGCGGGATGACGTGGATCTCCTCCGCGCTCAGATGGCCGTTCTTGCCCGGCACCGACGTGATGCCCACGAAATCCGTCGCCTTGATCTGGCTGAAGCTGCGCTTCTCGACCGTTGCGAAACGCGTGGACAGCGGCGCGGCTGCGGTGAATTCGCCGTTATCTGTCTTGATCGTCATGGATTTGGCATCGAGCGATTGAAGCGTGCCGCGCACCAGCATCGTTTTGGGCGCCGCCGGCGGCGCGTCTGCTGCGATGGCGGCGGATGATGACAGAGCAAGAAGGGTCGCGGCGAGAAGGCGCATCGTGAAATCCCCCAAATGAAAAATTTGTGACGCGAAGCTTCCGGCAATGCCGACAAAGTGTCAATTCACGCTCGCATGTGCGAACGCGGATTGGGACAATTCTGCGACAACAAACAGGCATGCGAACGCTGCGATACCACGCGAAAAATATTGTGAGAAACGTGACCGAAAATTCTCTTTACTCGGCACGATCCGTCACTAGTTTCGAGGATACAGAGCGGGGGCTCACTGTGTGGAGTTTTCGATGCCCGCTTATGAAATCACCTATCGTCACGACGACGGCTCGCTGACCGCGAAGATCGAAACCCATTGCGCCTCCGACAAGGAAGCGAAGATTCTGGCGCACGCCATGAAGATGGATGGCGCGCGCCGGATCGAGGTCTGGCAGGGCGACACGCTGGTCTATGAGCGCCCGCAAAGTCATGTCGAACGGATGTCGGTTTCCGTCGAAACCCGCCCGTCAATGTGACTTTGGTCTCTTTTCTTGGGTTGGCGCGCGTGGCAGTTTTCGCCTCATAGGGGCACCTTGAGGGATTGACCATGAAGACATTTGCCAAGCTCGCCGCCGCAGCGGCCATTGCCGTTTCGTTTTTCGCCGTGCCGGCACAGGCCTCCGATACACGCCAGCTTCTCGCTCACGCGAATGCCACCGTGACCACACTGCGTCACGACTCGGTCTTCGGCGACGCGCGGCGCAATCTGCGCGGCGCGCGTGCGGTTCTCATCTTCCCGTCGCTCGTGAAGGGCGGGTTCATCTTCGGTGCCGAAGGCGGCGACGGCGTGTTGCTGGCCCGCACGCGCCATGGCTGGTCCAGCCCGGCCTTCTATTCCATGGGCTCGGCCTCGTTCGGCTTCCAGGCCGGCTTGCAGGACGCGCAGGTCGTGATGGTCATCATGACCGATCGCGCCTTGCGGGCGATTCAACGCAGCAAGTTCAAGTTCGGCGCCGGCGCGGGCCTCACCGTCGTCACGCTTGGTGCGGGTGTGGAAGGCGCGACAAGCGCCAATGGCAGCGGCGATATCGTGTTGTGGTCGAAGTCCAAGGGCGTCTATGGCGGCCTGTCGATCAACGGCTCGGCCATCGCGCCGGAGAGCGATACCAACGCCGATTTCTACGGCCGGGACGTCTCCACGTCGGACATTCTGGCGAACCGGGTCAGCAACCCCGCGTCGCGCCGCCTTCAGAACAATCTGAACGCTGCATTGTGTCAACGCCTGAACAAACATTAAAGCGGCGGTGGAAACCCCGCCGCTTTTCTTTTTAGTCGCGCGCGACCGCGAGGATCGGTCCGCCATTGCGGGTCTGAACGAGCACCGCCGTTTTCAATCCCGCCTCGCGCGCTTTCGGCGCCTTGTATTGCATCGCGCTTCCGTTCCACCGCCCCAGATTGATGAGTTCGCGCACGCCGTTGCGCACCTGAAGCGTCGCGCCCGAGTTCTCGCCACGATTGACTGGAACGGACACTGTCTTGGGATTGTAGCGCACCAGCCAGACGTCGGCGTCTCCTTTCCCCGCCGCGACGGAGACGGTGTCGGTGGCCAGGCGGACATCCGGTCCGTCTACGCGATTGCTTTTCGCGATGAGCTTTTCGATATCCGCGCGATTGTTGCCTACCGTGTCCATGCGGCCATCGACGATGACTTGCGGCGTGAATGGGCCGCTTTCCCGCAAAGGCTTTTCATAATCGCGCTGGCGCTGGGTGAAGATCTCCTGCCCGAACGTGTCCTTCCAGCCGAGATTGTCCCAATAGGTCACGGCGAAGCTGAGCGCGAGCACGTCGTTGCGATCCGCCAGCGCACGGACATTTGCGTCCGCCGGTGGACAGCTTGAACAGCCTTGGCTGGTGTAGATTTCGACAACGGCGGGATTCTGCGCGGTGGCACCGAAAGCTTGCGGCGCGAAACCCACCGCGAAAATCGCGAGGGCAGCAAGATATCGC
The DNA here is from genome assembly GCA_051952735.1 of Rhizomicrobium sp. Lineage (GTDB taxonomy): Bacteria > Pseudomonadota > Alphaproteobacteria > Micropepsales > Micropepsaceae > Rhizomicrobium. The sequence goes on along the minus strand of JBQCJO010000593.1, from coordinate 6,740 downwards.
ATGGATCGTTCCCGGCGGCGGCAATCGGTTATACGCCACGCCGCAGGGTTTCGTTACGCGATGCCCGCTCTTGCCCGGTAAACTTTACGCGAAGATTTCCCAGGCAAGGTTCGCGAGCAGATTGCTGCCCCAGTGTTTCAGCGGGCGGGCGCGCTCCCATGTCATCTCGCGCATCTGCGGCGACTGGGTGCGTGCAAAGACATAGTCTTCGCGCCGGTAATCGGCATGAACGCCCGCATATTGGCGGCGATTGCGCAAAACGGTTCGCGATTCGCTGAAATCTTCTTCAGGCTGCTTGAACTTCAGAACGGCATTGGTACGCACGGTTTCACTCGCTTTCTGCCCCCTCGGGCGGAACAACGCGTGAATCGTCAAAAAGATGCGGGTTAAGAAATCGCAAGCCTGCCGGGTGTGGCCGTTAAGACTCAGTCAGTTGAGACTTATTCGATTAAAGCCACGACAGGCTGAGGCTGGCTGGCGGAAACGCGGCGGCCCCGCCGCTCGCAGGATTCATCCATTTCCTTTTTCCATTGGGCGCGCAGCTTCGCCCGCGGGGCTGCATAACGCGCTTCAAGGAATTCCGATCCCACCACCCGGTCGGTGCGGAAGTGGCGAAAGCCGTTGCGCAATTCGCACCATGCCACGATCAGCCGCACCGCTTCCCAATAGCTCACCGCGATGGGCCAGATGATGCGGCGGGTGACCTCTTCCTTCTCGTCGCGATAGACCAGCGCGATCTTGCCTTGCGCGCGAATGGCGGTGCGCACGCGCGCGATGTCGATGGTGTCCGGCGGCGGCGGCGGACGCGAGCTTGCGGTGGCGAGCGCGGGCTCCATCAACAGCGGACGCAGATGCTCCGGAATCACGACGCTGATCTTGGCGACCAGATCGCCGGCGGCGCGCGCCAGCACCGGATCGGCGCGGCCCATGACCCATTGCGCGCCCAGCATCGCCGCTTCGATCTCATCGGCCGTGAGCATGAGCGGCGGCATGTCGAAGCCGCCTTCGAGCACATAGCCGATGCCCGCTTCGCCGCGGATCGGCACCCGGTCCGCCATCAACTGCGCGATATCGCGATAGGCCGTGCGCAGCGATATCTCCAGCTCGTCGGCGATTTCGTTGGCCGTCGTCGGGCGCTTCTTGCGCCTAAGTATTTGAATGATGCGGAAAAGCCGATCCGCGCGTCTCATGGTGTGTTTTCCATGCTGCCAACATCCCGCAATGCTGCTGACACCATGCTGTCAGCAGTGTGCCGGTAAGAAAAGGGTCCATCAGGAGGAGCACCACATGATTACCCTTTTCGGCTTCGGGCCAGCCTTTGGCCTCCCCGACCCCAGCCCGTTCGTCATGAAGACGGAGATCCATCTGAAGATGGCGGGCATTCCCTACCGCTTCGAGCGCGCGGCGCCGCCGCAAGCGCCCAAAGGCAAGATTCCGTTCATCCAGGTCGGCGCGCATCGCGTGGGCGATTCCACCTTCATCCGCGCCCATATCGAGAAGCATCACAAATTCGATTTCGATGCCGGGCTTTCCACGCATGAGCGGGCGCAGGCATGGGCCATCGAGCGCATGCTGGAAGACCATCTCTACTTCGCCGTCGTTCAGCATCGCTGGATGGATGATGAGAACTGGCACAAGGGCCCGTCGCATTTCTTCGAAGGCGCGCCGGAAGCCATTGCCAATGAAGCGCGTGAGCGCGTGCGCAACACCTTGCACGGCCATGGCATCAGCCGGCATCTGCATGACGAAGTCGCCGAGTTGGCGGAGCGCTCGCTGGCGTCGCTGTCCATCATCCTGGGCGACAAGCCCTATGTGATGGGCGAGATGCCGACCGGCGTGGATGCCACTGCCACGGCGATGACAGCCGCGGTGCTGACGCCGTTCTTCACGGGCGAAATTCGCCGCCGCGCGGAGAAATATGCAAACCTCGTCGCCTATCGCGACCGGATGCTGGCGCAATATTATCCGGACTTCGCTAAGCAACAGGCGGCATGATGCCGGTGGCGAAGACGCGGAAGACAAAAACGGACGGCATTCCCCCGCCGGTCGCCAAAGTCTTCCGCGCCTATCCACCTGCCATGCGCACCAAGCTCATGCGATTGCGCGACATTGTTCTCAAGACCGCGGCGAAAATGGACGGCATCGGTGGCATCGAGGAAACGCTGCGCTGGGGACAGCCGGCGTATGTCGCCAAAGGCGCCAGCACCATCCGTATCGACGCGGTGAAGGATGAACCCGGGCGCTATGCGATGTATTTCATCTGCCACACCGACCTGATCGCCCGCTTCCGCGAGCACTACCCCGAGCTCGATTACGGCGGCAACCGCGCGATCCTTTTCAACCTGCGGGACAGGATTCCCGAAGATGCGCTGCGCCATTGCGTCTCCATGGCGCTCAGCTACCACGCGAAGAAATAGCCGGCGCTATTTCAGATATTTGTCGAACCAGCCGATGATGCGCGCGCGCAGATCGATGAGATGCTGCGGGTTGTTGAAATGGTGCCCCTCGCCTGCATAAATATAAAGCTGCACCGGCGTGCCCAGTGCATGCAGCGCGTGCCAGTATTCCAGCGATTGCGGCGCGGGACATTCCACGTCGCGCTCGCCGACATAAAGCAGCGCCGGCGTCTTCGCGTTCTTGATGAACGCGATGGGTGACGCGTCGCGATACGGCTTCGGATCGTCATAGACCGACGCGCCGAAGAACGGGACCATCCACTGGTCGATACCGTTCTGCCCGTAATAGCTCGTCCAGTTGGCTATGCCCGCGCCGGCGACGAACGCCTTGAAGCGGCGCGTCTGCGTGTTCGCCCACATCGAGAACCAGCCGCCATAGGAGTGGCCGTAGAGTCCGAGCCGCTTGTCGTCCACCGGCGCGATCTTCTCCACCGCATCCACACCCGCCAGCATGTCGCGCATGTCGCCGCGGCCGAAGTCCTTGATGTTCGCGCGGGTGAATGCTTCGCCCTGCCCGAACGAACCGCGGTCGTTGGGATAGAAGATGTAATAGCCCTTCTGGATCAGGTCATAGGTGAAATCGAAACCGGTGCCGTGCTGACCGCCCGCCGCCAGATAGTGCGGCGTCACCGATGAACTCGGCCCGCCATGGACGATCACAACCATCGGGTGCTTGCCCGGCGCGGGCGCTTTGGGGCCGATCAGCCAGCCCTGCAGATCGAACCCTTCGTTCTTCCAGTGCACGCTTTGCGCCGAGACATTCGCGGGCAGCGCCGCGTTCTCATGCGTAACGGCAGCAAGGTTCGGCAATTTGCCCAGCGCGATCTCTTTGCCGTGTGTGTAGTCCTGCGTGACCGTCGCGGCCGTGACGCCGTCGGCACTGAACACGATCTCGCCGTCGAAACGCTGCGCATCTGCGTCCACCGGCGCGGACCACAAGGTCTTGGCCGCATGCGACGCCGGATCGAGCGAAACCACCGCATAACGATCGCCGATCAGCGCCGACGTCAGCAGCGTCTTGCCATGCCAGAAGATGCCATTGAACGTGCCTTTGTAGCCTTGCGTGACATCGACAGGCGCGCTGCCCGCGAGCGGCACCGTATAGACATCGCCGCCGATGACGCCCCAATCGCTCATCAGGCCGCCGATAAAGGCGACGGTCTTTCCATCCGGCGACACGCGCGGCAGGTTCATCTGCATTTTCGGCGCCGCGATCACGCGCAACGCGCCGCTGGCGGCATCCACATAGACCAGCTTGGCGATCCACCAATTGTTGTCGCCATTGCCCTTGGCGGCGGTGGCCGCAAAGCCTTTGCCATCCGGCGCCCAGCCATATTCATAGACATAAGTGTCGGCGGGAGAGACGGGCTTCAGCGCACCGCTGGAAACCGGCATCACCGCAATGCGCTGCTCATCCGTCGAAACACCGATCTCGCCCGTGAGCGCCGCGCCCGCTTCCGTCGCGCCCGTCAGCTTGTGCGCACCGAGTGTCACCAGCGCCGCGAGCTTCGATCCGTCTGGCGAAAAGCGCAGCGTGTTGGCGACGCCCGTCACCACCGTCGCGGCGCGCGGCTTTCCGTTCTGCACGATATAGATCGTCGCCTTGCCCGATGCCGTCGCGGTGAACGCCAGCGCATCGCCTTTGGGCGACCAGGCGGTGTTCGCGTATTTGCAATCCTTGCAGGGATCGTAGGTCGCGATCACCTTGCCATCCACACCGCGCACGACAACCGAACCGTGCGGCTCCTTCGGCAGGTTGCCGGGATCGACGGACTCCACATCCGCGACCTTGTCGCCCGCGGGCGAAAGCGAAAGCTTCTCGAAATTGTGGATGGTCGAAGCGTTCTGCGCAGACGCGGCGGAAACAGCGCTCAGCAAAGCGAGCGCCGGCAACCAGACGATCTTCATGCAATCCCCCTGAACTCTTCTTCTTACATGCTGGCGCCGTCGAACGCGATGACGGCCGCCTTCTCCAGAACATCGCGCGGCATCAGGTTCGCGTTCACGCCCATGCGATTGTGGCTCTCATCCACCGGCCACCAATGGGTCACGCAGCCGCAGGTCTTGCAGCGGTGGAAGCCAAGCGACTTGTCGTCCCACATATAGATGTCCGTCGCGCCCGCAACCGCCACCTGATCGAGCGTGTAATAGGCCCATAGCGTGCCATAGCGATGGCAGATGGAGCAGTTGCAGTCCTTTACACTGTCAGGCGTTTTGGCAATCGCGACTTTCACCGCGCCGCAATGGCAGGTTGCTTCAATCATAAGCTCTCATCCCGCTTTCACGCGGCGAAGATTGAACGGAATTTGCTTTCGCCGGAACGGGAGAAAAGCACGGCGCGGCTCTTCTTGTCGCGCATGGCCCAGCCTTCGTCATAGATACGGTCGAGCAGCGCGGCGCCCAGACTGCCCGCCAGATGGCTGCGCCGCTGGCTCCAGTCGAGGCAGCATTTGCACAGCGGCCTGCGGCTCTGCGAAAGCACCGACAGATCGATGCCCATCTTCGGAAAGAACGCCTCGCCTTTGCGCGTGACCTTCACATCGTCGCCGCGCGCCGCGATGTAGCCGTTCTTCGCAAGCCCGTCGAACATCTCCACGCCCATCTCGCCTGCCAGATGGTCGTAACAAACGCGCGCGCGCCGCACTTGCGGATCGGACGGGCCGGGCCGCGTGCGCAGATGCCCCGCGCGCGCGGCCACGCCCATCATCTTCTCCAGCATGTCGGCGACATCGCTGCCCGAGAGACGGAAATAGCGATGCCGCCCCTGCTTCACGCCGGCGATCAATCCGCCGCCTTCCAGCTTCGACAGATGCGCGCTCGCTGTCTGTGCGGTGACGCCCGCTTCATTGGCGAGCTCGGTGGCGGTGAGCGCCTTGCCGCTCAGAAGCGCCGTCAGCATGTTCGCGCGCGCCGGATCGCCCGCAAGCGCTGCGATTGGAGCCAGGGAAGGACCATCTTTCATACTTCGATGGTAGGCGAAGCATCCGCGCAGACGCAAGCGTTATCGTCTCCACATGACCAACAGCAATCATCCGCATCGCCGCGCGGTGATGCGCGGAGGCGCTTTTGCGACTCTGCTCGCGGCGCTGCCCTTAACCACGGCATTTGCAAAACCGAAGGAGAATACGATGAACGTCGTCTGCCACATCCGCTACGAACTCGATCCGTTCAAGCGCGACCAGTTCGAGCAATATGCAAAAGTGTGGCTCACCGCGATCCCGCAATGCGGCGGCGCGCTGATCGGTTACTTCATGCCGAACGAAGGAACCAATTTCGAAGCCCATGCGCTGATCGGCTTCGACACGCTGGCCGCTTATGAAGCCTATCGCGCCAAGCTGCGCACCCATCCCGCCAGCAAGGCGAATTTCGAATTCGCGCAGCGGGAGAAATTCATCCTGCGCGAATACCGCGATTTTCTCCGGCAAGTAACGGCCTGATGAAGCAGCAGGTCGCGATCCTGCATGGAGACGGCCTCGGATTTCTGGTGCGACGCCAACAATCCGACGGCCTGCCGGTGCTGTATGTCCACGGCGCGACGTTTCCTTCCGCCTTGTCGGCGGCCTATCGCTTCGATGGCCGTTCCTGGATGGACGACTGGAACGCGCGCGGCTTCGATGCGTGGGCCTTCGATTTCGCGGGCTATGGCGGCTCGGATCGTCCGGCCGGCAATTCGCCGGAGGCCATACCGGGCCGCGCAGGCGATGCGGCAGAACAGATCGCGCGCGTCGCGGCGCACATCGTCTCCACCACCGGAAAAACGTCCATCGCGATCGTCGCGCATTCCTGGGGGACGATTCCCGCCGCGCTGTTCGCCGCGCGCAATCCGCACAGCGTCGCAAAGCTCTGCATGTTTGGGCCGATCCTGCAGCGGGACGGCAAACCGCAATCCGTGCCGCAAGAGCGATGGCGCCTGGTGACGGTCGAACAACAACTGGCGCGGTTCGTGGCGGATGTGCCGCAAGATCATCCGCCTGTCCTCATCGAACCGGATCTTCGTTCCTGGGGACCGGCCTATCTTGCAAGCGATACGGACGCGCTGCTGCGCACACCGCCCGCCGTCCGAATTCCAAACGGCCTCAGCGCCGACATCGCCGACGCCTGGAGCGGGCACCTGCCCTATGAACCGCGCGACTTGCAATGCCCTGTTCTTTGCGTGCGCGGCGAATGGGACAGCCTGACGACCGATGCCGATGCGCGCTGGCTGCTGTCACGGTTGCGAAATGCCGGCAGCGCCGATCGGAAGATCGCCAAAGGCACGCATCTCATGCATCTGGAACACAGCCG
>JBQCJO010000592.1:0-2268 GCA_051952735.1 Rhizomicrobium sp. | reverse complement strand
CCCTGCGGCAATCGTAATGGGACAGGGACTGGGCTGTTTCTATGATGTCCGGACGGACACCATAAAGGGGACGATATGGCCGTAAGAAATCTTCCAAGTCTGGTTAGCGATTCCAATCTGGCCCGCTATCTCGCGGAGATTCGTCAGTTCCCGATGCTGGAACAGAGCGAAGAATTCATGCTGGCCAAACGCTGGCAGCAGCACGGGGACACCGAAGCCGCGCACCGGATGGTGACCAGCCATCTGCGCCTGGTCGCCAAGATCGCGATGGGCTATCGCGGCTATGGCTTGCCGCTGTCCGAAGTCGTGGCCGAGGGCAATGTCGGCCTGATGCAGGCGGTGAAGCGCTTCGATCCCGACAAGGGCTTCCGCCTCGCCACCTATGCGATGTGGTGGATCCGCGCCGCCATCCAGGAATATGTGCTGCGCAGCTGGAGCATGGTGAAGATGGGCACTACCGCCGCCCAGAAGAAGCTGTTCTTCAATCTGCGCAAGGCCAAGTCCAATATCGGCGCGATCGAGGAAGGCGATCTTACGCCCGATCACACGCACAAGCTCGCGGATCAGTTGGGCGTCACCGAACGCGAAGTGACGGAAATGAACCGCCGCCTTTCCGGCCCGGACTCCTCGCTCAACGCGCCGCTCCGGTCGGAATCGGAAAGCGAATGGCAGGACTGGCTGGCTGACGACACGTTGGATCAGGAAACCCGGCTGGCGGAGCGCGAAGAGCGCGGCGACCGGCACGAACTTCTGACCAGCGCTCTCGATACGCTGAGCGAGCGCGAGCGCGACATCATCCAGGAACGCCGCCTGAAGGACGAACCCGCCACCCTGGAAGAATTGTCGCAGAAATACGGCGTCTCCCGCGAGCGCGTGCGCCAGATCGAAGTGCGTGCCTTCGAGAAGCTGCAGGCCGCCATGCAGCCCAAACAGATCGCCGCACCGGCTTAGATTAAGCCCCCATCTCTCTTCCTCGGGATAAACCCTCGGAAGACATCTTCCCCCGCCAGCCGCTTTGCGGCGCGGGGGAAGAAAGTCTGAGCCAAGTCGTGCTTTCCTGTTAATTATTGCCGTTTGGGCTTGTTCTTCATGTTGACCAGCGGCTCGTCCTCGTCGTCGAGCCCCTCGCGCGTGTCGGTATCGTCGACAATGCCTTCGTCGAACATCGCCAGCCCGTCTTCCAGATAGTCGCCCAGGAGCGGCAGGCCCAGCAGATACTCGGCGGCGCGTTTCTTGTGCTCGCTGCGCGCGGTCTCCAGCGCCGTCTTCCATTCGGAAATGTCGTAGGTGCCGCGGCCCAGCCAGGCGAGAGCCACCAGCTGCAGCCGTTCGTCCTCCGGCAATTCGCGGATCGCACCCAGCAATTCTTCGCGCACCGGATCGTCGGACTTGTCCGTCAGGACATCGGTGTTGCCATCATCCGTGGGATTGGAGCCTTCGTCCGGATCGCTGTCGCTTTCCTTAACGTCATATTCGCGCGCCTTGAGGATAATGTAGCTCAATTTGTCACTGGGAATATCCAGATGCGGCTGCGACGAACGGGCCATCGGTAAATCCCTGGTAACAAATTCATTTCGTAGAACGCTCGGATGTGTCCACTGTTCCAGCTTTTCGGTTGACGGAACTCCGCCCGCTGCCTATATCGGCGCCGGGCCACGCCTCCCCAACGAGGTGCTATCATTCTGGAAGGAATGAATTTGATGACCGAAGTGAAGCAACCGGCTGTGCGTCCCGCGCGGCCTTTTTTTTCGTCCGGACCTTGCGCCAAGCGCCCCGGCTGGACCCCTGAGGCCTTGAACGGCGCGCTGGTGGGACGTTCCCATCGCTCCAAGCCCGGCAAGGCGAAGCTGAAGGACGCGATCGAGCGCACCAGGAAGCTTCTGGGCATTCCTGCAGATTACAAAATCGGCATTGTTCCCGCCTCTGACACGGGCGCCATGGAAATGGCGATGTGGTCGATGCTGGGACCTCTGGAAGTGGATATTTTCGCCTGGGAAAGCTTTGGCGAAGACTGGGTCACCGACACGGTCAAGCAGCTCAAACTCAAGGCCAATGTGCACAAGGCGGCTTACGGCGAGATCCCCGATCTCAAAGCCGCCAAGAATCGGGACGTGGTGTTCCTGTGGAATGGAACCACTTCGGGCGTCAAAGTGCCGAATGGCGACTGGATCCCCGCCGACCGCGACGGCATCACCATTTGTGATGCGACATCCGCCGCTTTCGCTATGGAACTTCCTTGGGACAAGCTCGATGTCACCACCTTCTCCT
>JBQCJO010000591.1:0-2722 GCA_051952735.1 Rhizomicrobium sp. | reverse complement strand
GGCATCGGTCTTTTCTTCGACGATTTCCTTGCCGGTCGCCTGGTCAACGACCTTCATGGAGAGGCGGACCTTGCCGCGCTCGTCGAAGCCGAGCAGCTTCACCCACACCTTGTCGCCTTCCTTGACGACGTCGGTGGTCTTGCCGACGCGCTGGGCGGCAAGCTGGGAGATGTGCACCAGGCCGTCCTTGGCGCCGAAGAAGTTCACGAACGCGCCGAAATCGGCGGTCTTGACCACGGTGCCCTGGTAGATGGCGCCGACCTCAGCCTCGTCGGTGATGCCCTTGATCCACTTGATGGCGGCTTCGATCTGCTTGCCGTCGGACGACGCGATCTTGATCGTGCCGTCGTCCTCGATGTTGATCTTGGCGCCGGTCTTTTCCACGATCTCGCGGATCACCTTGCCGCCCGAGCCGATCACTTCGCGGATCTTGTCCGTCGGAATCTTGATCTGCTCGATGCGCGGCGCGTGCTCGCCGAGCTGATCGCGGCTGTGGTTCAGCGCCTTGTTCATCTCGCCCAGGATGTGATGGCGGCCGTTCCTCGCCTGATCCAGCGCAACGCGCATGATCTCTTCGGAGATGCCCGCGATCTTGATGTCCATCTGAAGGGCGGTGATGCCGTCTTCGGTGCCCGCGACCTTGAAGTCCATGTCACCCAGGTGATCTTCGTCACCCAGAATGTCCGACAGGACAGCGTATCGTTGACCTTCGAGGATGAGGCCCATCGCGATGCCTGCGGTCGGCTTCTTGATCGGAACGCCCGCATCCATCAGCGCCAGCGACGCGCCGCAGACCGATGCCATCGATGAGGAGCCGTTGGACTCGGTGATCTCCGACACCACGCGCAGCGTGTAGGGGAACTCTTCCTTGCTCGGCAGCATCGGATGGATCGCGCGCCACGCCAGCTTGCCGTGGCCCACTTCGCGGCGGCCCGGCGCACCCATGCGTCCCGTTTCACCGACGGCATAGGGCGGCATGTTGTAGTGGAGCATGAAGCTCTGCTTGATCGTGCCTTCGAGCTGGTCCTGGAACTGCTCATCTTCGGCGGTGCCCAGGGTGGTTACGACCAGCGCCTGCGTCTCGCCGCGGGTGAACAGCGCCGAACCGTGCGTGCGCGGCAGGACGCCGACTTCCGCGACGATCGGGCGAACCGTGACGAGGTCCCGGCCGTCGATGCGCGTCTTGGTGTCGAGCACCGCGTTGCGCATGACGTGGGCTTCCACGTCGTGCATGAGGTCGGAGAACACGTTCGCGGCGACCTTGCCTTCGCCTTCGCCGACATACTGATCCGCATATTTCTTGCGGATCGCGGCGATGGCATCGCGGCGCTCGTGCTTCTGCTTGATCTTGAACGCTTCGGCCAGTTCGGAGGCGCTCGAAGACTTCAGCGTGTCACGCAACTTGGCGTGCACATCTTCCGGCAGCGGGCGCGGATCTTTCGCGGCCTTCTCGGCCAGGCGAATGATCGCATCAATGACGGTCTGCATTTGCTGGTGGCCGAACATCACCGCGCCAAGCATGACGGCTTCCGAAAGCTCCTGGGCTTCGGATTCCACCATCATCACCGCGTCGCGCGTACCGGCGACGACGAGGTCGAGCTTGGAGTTCGGATAATCGTCGATCGCGGGATTGAGGCGGTATTCGCCGTCGAAGTAGCCGACGCGGGCCGCGCCCAGCGGGCCCATGAACGGCACGCCGGAGATCGTCAGCGCCGCGGAGGCCGCGACCATGCCGATGACGTCGGGATCGTTCTCCATGTCGTGGCTGAGAACCTGCACCGCTACGAGGGTGTCGTTCTTGTAGCCTTCGGCGAAGAGCGGGCGGATCGGACGGTCGGTAAGACGCGAGATCAGCGTCTCGCGCTCCGTCGGCGCGCGCTCGCGCTTGAAGTAGCCGCCCGGGATCTTGCCGGCAGCGTAGTAACGCTCCTGGTAGTTCACGGTGAGCGGGAAGAAATCCTGACCCGGCTTCGGGCTGTGCGCGCTGACGACGGTCGCCAGCACGACGGTTTCGCCATAGGTGGCGACGACGGCGCCGTCGGCCTGACGCGCGACTTTGCCGGTTTCGAGGGTCAGCGTGCGGCCGGCCCATTCGATGGTTTCTTTGTGGACGTTGAACATGTCTATTGTTCCTTCATTCCCCGCTACCGGATTGCAGCGGGCGTGTTTGCGGCGAGTCTCTTATCTCTCACGGACAAAAAGAGTATTCGCGGGCGGAGCCATCCCCACCCACGCTTTGGTGTGTTGCACTGGTATGAGAACCGGCGCGCTCAGCGGCGCAGGCCCAACCGGCTGATCAGCGACTCATAGCGCTTGCTGTCGGTTGCTTTGACGTAGTCGAGGAGACGGCGGCGCTGCGAGACCATCTTGATGAGGCCGCGGCGCGAGTGATTGTCCTTGACGTGATCCTTGAAGTGTTCGGTCAGGTTGGTGATGCGCTCGGAGAGCACGGCCACCTGCACTTCCGGCGAGCCGGTATCGTTCGGCTTCGTCGCATATTCCTTGATGAGTTCTGCTTTACGTTCAGGCGTGATCATTTTTCTAACAAGCTCCGGTCATCCAAAGTTGAAAACACGAAACGGCCGAAGCTCACCCTGCTCGAGTTCGGCGAGAGCGACTGGCTCTCCCTCTCCCGTGGCGAGATAGACCGTGAGACCTGAGAGATCGTTCTCTTCCGGAAAGGCGTCCGTGAGCCGGGCGAACAGGTTCGCACGACACAGGA
>JBQCJO010000590.1:0-2889 GCA_051952735.1 Rhizomicrobium sp. | reverse complement strand
CCCTTCAGCATCAGTTCGGCTTCGCGTCTGTAATCTTCCTCGCGGACGCGCGACTGGGTAACATGGTCCAGCAGCGCCAGATCGGCACGGCGCATGTCATCGGCTTTGGGATCGATGGCGCAAACCGTGCCGGCAAATCCGCCGTTCGCTTTGGCAGACGCCGTCAGATAAAGTCGCTCCGGTCCCAAATGATCGGGCACCTGCACCTCGACATGGCGCAATGGACGGCCGCTCTGCAAAAGCTCGCGGGCATTTTGCGTGCGGCAGCGCAAGGCCCGCAGGTTCAGGCCTTCGAGGGCACGGAAGAGATCATCGCGGTGATTGTGCACGGCACAGCAGCGGATCACGCCGGTAGACGAAGCCTCCCAGGCAATGTCGTAGCTGAGATTGCGCCAGACCTCTTCGCTTGCTGTCGCCGGCATGGCTCAACCGGAAGGGTCGGCCACCAGAAAGGTGGTCTGGACGGCGCGGTTCGCGTTCAAGGCAGGCAAAAACGGAAATATGTCGAACCGGCTGTCGTTATAGGTGATGGCGATCTTGATCAGCTCGCCGTCAGCGGTTTGTCCCTCGGAGTCCACGGCGATGGTCGCCTTGCCGGGATCGACCAATGGCGAAAAGCTCGTCAGCACCCGTGTGACCGCATCTTCCGCGCGTTGCTTGCGCTCGGCAGGGCTAAGGCCCGCAACCGCGGACCGGCCCGCTTCCGCCACCGCATAAGACAAGGCGATGCGCGTGGCGAATTGAAAGCCAAATCCGACGATGCCGAACAGGATCGACAGCAAGATCACCAGCACGAGCGCGAACTCGATCGAGACCGAGCCCCGTTGATCGCGCAGGAGCATGCCGCCAGCCATCGGCGATCAGTTCGTTTGGCTGAGATTGCTCGACACGCTGCTGTAGATGCTGCGCAACGATGATCCGATGCCGGAGATGATGGTGAAGAGGCCGACCGCGATGCCGGCGGCGAGCAGGCCATATTCCACGGCCGAAAGGCCGCTCTCATCCTTGAGCATGGATGCGAAACGCTTGGTGAGTTTGACGAACATATCCATCTCCCTTTGCCGGATCCTGATTTGCCCCGCCGCGCCAGCCGGTCCTAGCGCGGTGGAGGGCCGGCATCGCCGGCGGAATCCGTGGGTGCGGTCTTCACCGCCTGCCCGATGGATTTGAGATAGGCCTCGTAAATGCGTTGTGCCTCATCCGGGCTTTGCGCGCTGGGTGCGGCTTGCGCGGCGTATTGCGCCCGCATCACCTCGTCATAACGCGAGGGCGCGTCAGCATTGGCGGCAGCCAGAAAAACAACAAGCCCGATCATGATTTGCGATTCCCGTTGAATGTTTGAAGGGCGTCGGTCACGGCGGCGCGCGCCGCGTCGCGTTGGCCGATATCGCGGATGTCCGACAGGAGGACGTCGGCGCCGCGGCGATCCCCGGTAAGAGCGAGCGCGATGATAAGATTGTTGCGGATCCGCGGCGAATTCGGGTCGAGCTCTCGCGCCTGGCGCAACGTGGTCATCGATTGCTGCGCTTCGCCCAGATGCATTTGCGCGAAGGCCAGATTGTTGAGGAAGTCGGCATTGGCGGGGCCTTGCAGGACGGCATTGTTGAAATCGGCTTTTGCCGTTGCCCAGTCCTTGGCCGCCGCTGCGATGCGGCCTCTTCCGTTCCAGCCATAGGCCGACAACGGCGTGCCTTCGAGCTTTGCATAATCCGCGGCGGCATCCTGGCCGCGGCCGAGCGCCAGAAGAGCATCGCCGTGCAAATGAAAATATTGCGGCGTGCAGGGATGGCCGCTTTGCGCGTAACTGTCCAGAAACGCCAGCGCCGCTGCGTGACGGCCCTGCTGGATGAGGCCTTCGACGGCATTGAGATAGAGCTGGGTTTCGCCGGACGTTTCGGCCGGATGATCTTGCGCGGGCCACGAAACCGTGCCGCAGCCTTGCAGGACAAACGCCGCTAGCAGCAAGCCGAAGAATCTGGCGCTCATCGCTTTGCCTCCCGCTCATGGATCTGCTGCTTGACGGTTTCCAGCGTGCGGGTAATCCGCGACACCGCGGGGGCTCCCAGCGTGATGAGAAGCACGGGCATGAAGAACCCCAGCATCGCCAGCGTGAGGAAGACCGATTTGCGCCCGATCTGCTCGCGCGCCGCGGCGACGCGCTTGTCCGAAATTTCCGCGCCGAAATTTTCCAGCGCGGCCATGATCTCTCCGCCTTGCAACAAAGCCTGCTTGATCAGATTGGCAAGATCGTAGCCTTCGCTGATGGCAAAGCGCCGGCCCATGCGTTCGAAGGCAGCTTCGTAGGCCATGCCGCTGTCGATGTCGGCGATGTAACGCTGGAACACCAAGCCCGACAATGGCGCGGTCTTCTCCAGCAAGCCGGTGGCGTAACGCAGGCATTGGTCGATGCTGACGCCGCTGCTCAGCACCATGAGAAGGACATCCACCACCGGTGGCAGTTCGCGCTTGAGGCCGCGTTCGCGCCGTTCCGCCTGAAGCTTGAGGAAGATGACGAACATGCGGCTCGCGAAGAACGCGGCGAAAAGCGCAAGCAGCAACGTGGTGACGCCATCCGAAGGTCTGTAGAGCAAAATCGCGACCAAGGAGCTCGCCGTCACGACAAGGCGCAGCGCCACAAAGACATGCAAAGCGGATGCCTCAAAATAGCCGGCCCGCAGCACCGCCGCCTGCAAGCCGGCATCGGAGGCGCCCGGCAATCTGGCGCCCACCCCGTGAAGCAGCGCGGCCACCGTGTCGAAAGCGCCGGCGCCATCGCCGAGCAGCGTGTTGAGGCGCGCCAAGGTGGCCCGGCGCAGAAACGCGGCATGGCCCGCCATGAAGCCGATGACACTGAGCCCGCAGACGACGATCAGGATTTGCGGCATCGTC
>JBQCJO010000589.1:0-16823 GCA_051952735.1 Rhizomicrobium sp. | reverse complement strand
TGGCAACCTGCTCAACTGGATTTCGCTCGCGACCTCGCTGCATCTGCCGGCGCTGGCCGTGCAGGCGGGACGGACGGCGGACGGCATGCCGGTGGGTGTGCAGCTTGTGGGCCGCGCGCGCAGCGAGGACCGGTTGTTCGATCTCGCCGCCGCGATCGAGCGGGAATTGGGCGGTTTCGAAGCGCCACCGCTTTGACCGTTTGACGTTGCGGCAAGCGGGACAGACAGGTCCTTGCATGGCATAGTTTGGCCATAAGCCATCGCCTTACGGGGAACGCCATGAAGCTCAGGAACGGAATCTTTCTCGCGCCATTTCATCCTGTCGATGAAGATCCCACGCTCGCGATTCAGCGCGACATGGAATTGATCGAGCATCTGGATCGCCTGGGTTACGAGGAAGCCTGGATCGGCGAGCATCATTCCGCGGGCTTCGAGATCATCCCCTCGCCGGAACTGTTCATCGCCGCCGTGGCAGAGCGCACCAAGCGCATTCGGCTCGGCACCGGCGTGGTGTCGCTGCCCTATCATAACCCGCTGATGGCGGCGAACCGCATCATGCAGCTCGATCACCAGACCAAGGGCCGCGTGATGTTCGGCGTCGGCCCCGGCCTTCTGCCGTCCGATGCGTTCTCCATGGGCATCGATCCCTCGACGCAGCGCGACCGCATGGTCGAAGCCATCGAAGTGATCCTGCGCCTGTGGAAGGGCGAACGCGTCACCCACAAGACCGACTGGTTCACCTTGCAGGATGCGACCTGCCAACTTCTGCCGTTCAGCGATCCGCATCCGGAAATCTGCGTGGCATCGTCCGTCACGCCGTCCGGCGGCAAGCTCGCGGGCCGTCATGGCTTCGGCATGCTCTGCGTGGCGGCGACGCAAGCCGGTGGCTACGACGCGCTGGCGATCAACTGGGAGATCGCGAACAAGACCGCCGCCGAGAACGGCCGCACGATGGACCCGAGCCGCCTGCGTCTCGTCGGCCCTGTCCATATCGCGGAGACGCGCGAGAAGGCGTTCGAGAACGTGAAGTTCGGTTTGGAGAAGTGGCAGGGCTATTTCTCCGGCATCTCCGCCGTTGCGGGCCGCGACGCGACCGAGAGCCAGTCCGCCGAACAGATGGTGGAGAACGGCGTGGCGGTGATCGGCACGCCCGAGGACGCCATCGCGCAGATCCACCGCTTGCAGAAGAAGCAGGGCGATTTCGGCGTCTTCCTGCAGCTTGCGCACAACTGGGCGGATTTCGAGAACACCAAGAAGTCCTATGAGATGTGGCAGCGCTATGTGACGCCGGTGATCAACGGCGCGAACACCGCGCGCGAGACGGCGCTCAACTGGGCGAAGGACAACAAAGAGCGCTTCATCGGCGCCGCCATGAACGCCGCGATGCAGACCATCCAGAAGCATCATGAGGACGAAGCGAAGAAGGGCAAGAAAGCCGCCGAATAGCAGCTTCGCGATTTTTTGGGAGGGGCCATGCGGTTTCGTGTGGCCCTTCTTTTTTGTTTCCGCGCTAGCGTGCGCGCATGACGACGCACACATTCGTTGGCGGATGCCATTGCGGCAATCTCTCTTATGTCTTCGAGGCCAGCGCGCCGCTGGAAACGCTGGGCCTGCGTGCCGACATGTGCAGCTTCTGCCGCAGCCACGGTGCGCACACGACATCCGATCCCAATGGCACAATCCGCATTGCCGTGCGCGATGAATTCAAACTGAGCCGCTATCGCTTCGCCCTGAAGACCGCCGATTTTCTCGTCTGCCGCGATTGCGGTGTCTATATCGGCGCGCTGATGGAAGACGGCGGCAAGATGTGGTTCACCGTCAACGCCAACAGCTTCCGCGAAAAGCCATCGCTGGATTTTCGCGTGGTGCCGCACAATTTCGACGGCGAGGATGTGCCTGCCCGCATCGCGCGGCGCAAACAGAAATGGACGCCGGTTTCGGAGATGAGGATTGCATGACGAAGGCGCTGGTTGTCATCGACCATCAGAAGGCGATGTTTTTCGATCCGGCGATGCAGCCGCATGATGGCGAGGCGGTGACCGGCCGCATTGCCGCCCTCATCGCAGCCGCGCGCAAAGCCGGAACGCCGGTGTTTTTCGTGCAGCATGACGGCGGGCCGGGTGACGATCTCCATCCGGGAAAGCCAGGGTATCCATTTCACGACAAAGTCGCGCCACAGCCCGGCGACGACGTGACGGTGAAGCACAAATCCAGCGCTTTTCACGGCACCGATTTCGACACGAAGCTGAGGCGCGCCGGCGTGGACCATCTTATCGTCACCGGCATGCAATCGGAATATTGCGTGACGTCGGCCATTCGCGGCGCCTACGAGCGCGGTTACAAGCTCACGTTGGTGTCTGACGCGCATTCCACCTTCGACAGCAAAGCCGCCAAGGGCGAAGATATTGTCGCGATCATCAACGACACGACGCGCGGCAGTTTTGGAAAAGTGATTCCCGCCGCCGAAATCGACTTCGGCTAAAGCTTCACGCGACCGGAGACGATGTCCGCATAGCGCGGCGCATCGAGCGGTTCGTATTTGTACGTCGCGGGATCGAGCCAGTAGAGCGGCTCGGCGATGGTGGAAGGATCGAAGCCTTCTTTCACCAGTTCGACCTTGCGCTGCTTGAACGTGCCGGTGATTTCCATCTGCGGCAGAAGGCGCAGGAAGACGGGCCGCGCATAAGCGGGAAGCGTGCCTTCCAGTTTCTGCATCAGCGCATCGAGACGGAAATCGCCATTGACGACCAACGCCGCCATGCCCGCACGTCCGTCCATGCCCGGCACGGAAACGCCGTAAACATTGGCTTCCTCGATACCGGGGATGACGCCCAGCGCTTCGGAGACTTCGCTCGTCGCCACGTTTTCGCCCTTCCAGCGGAAGGTATCGCCGATGCGGTCGACGAAATAGAAGTAACCGTCTTCGTCTTCCTTCAGCAGATCGCCGGTGCGGAACCAGGCATCGCCTTTCTCGAACACATCGCGCAGGATCTTCTTCTGCGTATCGGTGGCTTTGGTATAGCCCTCGAAATCCTTGCCGGGCTCCTGCGTGATCTTGCCGATCGCCTCGCCGGCTTCGCCCGGCGCGCATTCGATGCAGCAGCCTTCCCCGTTGCGCACCGGCATCTCGTGCTCCACGTCGAAGCGCACGATGCGCGTGGTCAACATATTGCGCAGGTAGCGCGGAATGCGGCCGACCGCGCCGATCTTGCCGTCGTAATTCAGCATGGAGACATTGCCTTCGGTGGCGCCGTAGAACTCCACGATCTTGGGTATCGCAAAACGTTTCTGAAACTGCGCCCAGATCTCGGGACGCAGACCGTTGCCGGTGATGGCGCGCAGATTGTGATCGCGCTCATGCGGGCCGGCCGGCGCATTGAGAAGATAACGGCAAAGTTCGCCGATATATTGGAAGAAGGTGGGCTTGTAGCGGAAGCAATCGTTCCAGAACTCGTGCGCCGAGAATTTGCGCCGCAGCACCAGCGCACCGCCCGCCGTGAACGCGACGCCCACCGCGCAGATGCCGCCGGAAGAATGATAGAGCGGCAGGACGTTGTACATACGGTCGCTGGGCCTGGCGCCCAGCCCGCCTGCGAAGCCATACATCATGAAGAGCGCGCGCAGATGGCTGATGTTCGCCGCTTTCGGCAGACCCGTGGTGCCGGAGGTAAAGATGTAAAACGCCTTGTCCTTGCAGAGCAGGCTTTCGCGCGCCTTGGCATCGAACGGTTCGGGCGACGCCCATGTCAGCGCCGCATCGAGATTGCCGCCGCCGTTCTCATTGGTGATCCACAAGGATGGCGCGGGTGTCACCAGCGCCGCGGCTTCGCGATAAACATCGGCCAACTCCGCGCCGACGACGATATGCCTGGCGCCGGCGATGGAGACGCAATGGGCCAGCGGTGCACCGCGCAGATTCGTATTGATGAGGGCAACCACCGCGCCCAGCTTCAGGAGGCCGAGCCAGGCGAAGAGATATTCCGGCCGGTTCTCCATCAGGAGCGCGACGACGTCGCCTTTGCCGATATGCTGGGCCTGCGCCCAGCGGGCATAGCGGGCGGCCCATCCGTCCATCTCGCGATATGTGACGACACGGTCCTGAAAGAGGATGGCCGGCCGGTCCGGATGCGCGCGCACCACTGCTTCCACGACATCGGCGATGGTGACGGCGGCGTCCGGCTTCACATGGCGCATGCGATAGAAGGTGCGCGCCACGCTTGATATATAGATGGCCTCACGCCGGATGGCGTCGAACATGCGAATGCAAGCCCTCGACTCGAACGCGCTGGAGAATAGGCCGCGCGGGAAAGACGGCAAAAGAGGCCAAATGGCGCAAGAGGAACTCGATCTGCGGGGCTTGAAATGCCCCCTCCCCGCGCTGATGGCGCGCAAGCGGCTGCGCGCGGCCATGGCGGGCGGCGAGATCTGCGTGGTGACCGACGATCCGATGGCGCCCATCGACGTGCCGCATATGTGCCGGCAGGAGGGGTTTGACGTGGTGGCGGTGGCGCGCGAGGGCGACATCGCCCGTATGGTGCTGCGGCGCCCGGCTTGACCGCGCCGCGGAGCCCGCGCGATTTTACGCCATGTCCGACGTCGATCCCGATGTGAAGCCGATCCTGGAGATGTTCGCGCAGCAACTGCGCCATCCCAATGTCGGCTCCGTGCTCAAGGACTGGCGCAATACCCTGACGCGCGGAATGCTGCATTTCGGGCGCAAGGAATCGCTCGACAAGGGCATCGCGTTCAACACGCTGATCTATACCGATCTCAATCCCACCCCGGCCAAGAGCGGGCGGCGCATCACGCTGGAGCCGAAGCTGGAGCTGGTGGGTGTGGTGAGCGACAACTCCATCGCGCACAAGAAATTCCGCTACCTCAACAACGAGGTCATCATCGTTCGCGCAACCGGCCGCTGGGACTACGCGCTGAACGAGGGGCCGCACGATTTGAAAATCGTGCCGGATCTGACGGTGCGGCTGCCGGAAGGCACCGATGTTGCTTCGCGCGCGGCGTCGCAGAAGCTGGTGAAGGATATCGGCAAGCTGTGCTTCTCGTGGCTCGTCATCAACCGGATGACGATGGGCGGCAGCGCCTGATCTATTCCGAGGGATAGCCCAGCCGCTCGAGCACCGGCTTCAGAATGCGCACCGCCTCGTCCAGATGCCTGCGGTAGTGCCGGTAGCGATAGACCGAGCTGTCATAGAGCTTCTCGGTGACCTGCGCGTAGCTGGCGGTGCGGGCGTAGCGCTGGTTTTCGTGAAAGGCGAGTGTCTTGGGATCGAAATCCACGCCGACGAAATCCAGGATGCGGCGCACATTCGGCTCCTGATTCTCCACCAGATCTTCGTAGCGCACGTCGATGTATTTCATGTCGAGATGCTGCTTGTAGTGCTCGACCAGCCCGTCGATCAGCGCGTAATGCGTGGCGCAGCTCTTCACATCGAACGCCTGATGAAATCCATGCGTCAGGAAGTTGGAGAAATTCGAGAGCAGGATGTCGAGCGGATGCCGCCGCACATGAATGATCGGCGATTCCGGGAAAATCAGATGAATCAGGCCCAGATGCGTCTCGTTGAGCGGCATCTTGTCGGTGAAATAGCGCGCGCCCGGCTCCCAGATGCCAAGCTGCTCGGCGCGCTGCAGGTAGTAATCGCGGAATTGGTCCAGCGTGAGCTGGTTGTCGCCCATCCACAGATCGGCGAGGCATTCGGGATATTGCAGCGGGCTGCCCAGCATGCGCGAGCCGACACGCGTCAGATCGTTGATGAAGACAAGCTCGTCACCGGCGGAAATCAGCGGATGGGCGGTTATTGTCTGCTCGGTCATCGTCGTGCCGGAGCGCGGATAGCCGACGATGAAGATGGGTTGCGGCATGTCGATGTCGCGCTGGGCACGCGGCAGGATGCTCATGCGTTGGCGGGTGAAGAAGCGCTTGAGACGCTCTACCAGATCGTGTGCCAGCTGCTCGTTGTAACGGCGGCCCTGCACGTCGCGGCAGATGCGCTTGCCTTCGACATAATCGGCCCACGCGTCCTCGA
Organism: Rhizomicrobium sp.; assembly: GCA_051952735.1. Classification (GTDB taxonomy): domain Bacteria; phylum Pseudomonadota; class Alphaproteobacteria; order Micropepsales; family Micropepsaceae; genus Rhizomicrobium. Next base: position 10,782 of record JBQCJO010000589.1, on the reverse strand, counting down.
AGCGATCCATCTTGTCGTAAAGCCGGCCACGCTCCAGAAGCGCGACAGCGGGAATCTGCTGAACCTTGCCTTCGGCCTGGCTGCGCGAAAGCTCCTTCACCGCGTCTTCGTTCTTCTTTTCGCGGCCGTAAAGAACGGCGCGCGCCAGGCTGAGATCGGCGGACGCCGGCGCCACTTCTTCGGCCTTGTGCAAAAGCTCCCACGCGCGCGGGATATTGCGGCGCGCTTCTTCGAGCCTGCTCCAGCCCGCCCAGATGTCCGCATTCTGCGGTTCGAGCTCGCTTGCCTTGCGATACCACTCCTCACTCTCTTCCACCTTGCCCTGCGTCTTCAGGCAGTTGGCGAGGTTGGCGGCGAGGCGGCCATGCACGCCGCCGATCTCGACGGATTTGCGGAAGTGAAATTCGCCGGCCAGCGCGCGATTGGTTTCGGTGAGGATCAGTCCGAGGATGCCGTGCGCCTGCGCATTGCGGGGCGCAAGGCGAATGGCATTGCGCGCATGCACTTCGCACTCCACGCGCTCGCCGCGCGAGAACAGCATGAAGGCAAGCTCGGTCGTCGCCCAGAGCAGGTTGGCATCCTTGCGGACGATGCGGCGCAGAAGGCTCTCGATCTGCGGACCAGCCGGGGCGCCGGCCCTGCGCTTGACCTGATAGAGCAGCGTCAAGCCTTCGAGATGGTCGGGCACCTGCTGCAGTGCCTGCATGGCGCGCAGCTCCGCCAGCGTGTGGTCGTTACGCTCCAGGGCTGCCTTGCCCTCATTGACGAGCGGATCGACGGTTCGGGGATCAACCTGCGGCTGGGCCGGCGCTTGCTGGGGCTGCCGCATGTTTTGCGGGCGCATCGGGCGCATGAGCGGACGTGGGGCCGGTTGCGCGGGCCGCGCCGTGGAGAGCAGCGGATCGCCGCTGATGTCCACCTGTCCTACGCCGCTACCGGTGTCGTCATCGCTCATCGCGCGGCACCCTAGTGAAGGCGGCCCATGGCTTCAACGCCCGGCCGCGCATGTGGTGAAAACGAAAACGGCGGGCTTTGCGGCCCGCCGTTCCGAGAAGACTGCAAACAGCATCAGTACGTGATGTTCTGGGTGCTGGTGCCGTCTGCATTGAAGCCATAGGGGTTGCCGCCGGTCTGCGTATTCGTATGGACATCGATCGTCTGGATGGAAGTATTCCTCGCAACGGCATCGATTCCATAAGATCCACCGGGATTGGTGAAGCTGTTGCCCTGGATATTGATCACCTGATCCGCATATCCCGCGTAAGCGAAGAATCCGTAGTATGTATGTCCGGTGAAGGTGTTGCCGTTCACATCGATCTGAGCCGTCGGCCGATAGGTGTCCCCCAACTGAACGAATTGTATGCCGACGCCGGAGGAATCGAATTTGGAATCCTGGACAAGCATGTTTGCCGCCAGCGTGCCGTCGTCGGCTGTCCGCCCATAGACGAATAGGCCGACATCGCCGCCCGTAAACGAATTCGCGTGGCCGTCAGCATCGTTATAGACGTAGACAAGCTGCGACATTGTCGTGCCATCGGCGTAGGCGGATATCCTGGCGCCGTAAGTACCGCTCGACGCGCTGAACGCGCTGCCCTCCAGATACACCGTCTGATGGGCGTTGTAGTTGGTGGCTGATGTGCCTGTGTATTTATTGTTGAAATTGACAGTCAGCCCGCCATCGCCATTGCCGGCAAAGTTGTCGTGCGTGCTGGAGATGTCCTGATAGGTCTGATAGTTCGCACCGCCGGCGAAGTAAGTGGCAAGACCCGTGCCCTCATTGCCGGAGAACGTGCTTCCGCTCGACGATGCTGCTTGCTCCACATACTGGGTGTATTTGGCGAACATCAGGGTGGCGACACCGGAGCCCTCGTATTTCGGCACGAAGCCACTCGAACCAATGAGGTTGTTCGCGAAGGTCGAGTCCACAGATTGGAACTTCTGTCCGGTGTAGAAGGACCCGAGCGAGAGATTTTCGATCACGACACCGGTGTAGTTGCCGCTTACCGTTGAGTTCTCGACCGACAAGCTGTCGAACTGGATGTAGTTGCCGAGCGCCTGACCCGCCAACGTGATGCCGACACCCTTGTTGTCGGAAATGGACGAGCCATTCTGGACGTAGACATTCTCGATATTGAACGACTGGTATTTCGCATCGGCGAAGACGATGAGACCGCCCTGCGGGATCGTCCCGACCGGTCCGCCAAAGAAGTATGTGCCATCCGTACCGTTGTGCGTGATCTTGGTGCTGTCGATCACGATCGTCTGCGACAGATAGCTATATTTCACCGCCGAACCCGGCATCGCGATGCCGGCGTAGCTGTTGCCGCTGATCGTGCTGCCCACGACATAGAGTGACGGCGCACCGCCATGTCCGGCTTGCGAATAGATCGTGCCGTACCTTGTCGCGTTTGAGCCGATATAGATGCCGGAATAGGCATTGTCGTTGAACGTCGAACCGATGACCGTTGTCGACGCGCGGACGATCGCGCAGCCACCCGTCGTGCCCTGCACGAAGAAGCAAGGATAGCCCGGATTGTACTGACCATCGTGCGCGTAGTTGAAATCGTTGAAGCCATTGCGGGCGTTGTTCGAGAAGTTCGAATAGTAGATCGAGAAATACTGCTCGGCGCGGCCGTTCTCGCCGGTCGCTTCGGCATAGGCGGTCAAGCCATCTACACCGTTGTGCGAGAAATCGCTGTCCGAAATGGTGACGATGTGGCCAGCGAAGCCATAGGAACCTGGGCCATAGTTGTCATATGCGCCGAAATAGGCGCCGCTGGCGGTGTTGTGGTCGAAGGTCGAGCCGCTGATCGTCACATATTGAAGGTTGGTGGCGTAGTAGCCGTAAGACACTGCCTCGTTCACGAAGCCGTCGCTGCCATTGTAGCTGACATCGGTGTCTGTGATCGTGGTGTGGCTGCGCTGATTGGTCGAGCCGGTGGATTGCGAATACTGATAGATGCCGCCCAGGCCATTGTAATCGACAACGCTCTCGAGCACCTGCAGGTCGGCGTACATATGCGTCGGCATGGCCGTTGATGTGCCGGTCGCATAGGATTGCTCGTAAACGCCGAAGCCTGTGTTGTGGCTGATATCGAGACCGTAGAGGAAAACGGTCTGGTCGGTGGCCGCGCCGCCGGTCGCATAGTTGTAGACTTCGACGCCGTCGCGCGCGTTGTGCGAGAAGCTGCCGTAAATGGCGTAGATGCTCTGCTGCACATGCGCCGGATAGTTCTTGTAGCTGCCGGCTGTGTAGCCGATGGATTCCGAGAGAATCTCCAAGCCCGTCCGGCCTTCATGATCGCCGGTGACATTGACCATGTAGAACATCTGCTCGGCATCGGCTTCATCGGCGCGGGCGCCGATATTGAATCCGTCCCGGCCGTTATAGCTGGCATCGACGTGATAGATGCTGCCGTATTGCGCGCCGAAGCCGTTGCCGTCCTGCGCGAGCACATGCAGATCCACGCCGTCGAGCGCGTTGTGCTGGACGGTATCGTAAGCGAAATAGATATTCTGCTGCGTGGACGCGCCGTTATAGGCGTATCCATTGACCACGATGCCGCGCTGGTTGTTGTTGATCGCGGCATTCGTGACGCTCACATCCTGCCGGGTCACCGCGTTGGTGTCGGCATAGGCGTTGGCCAGGACGCCATCGAGGCCGTTGTTGGAGAGCGAGGCTTGATCGATCGATACATATTGCGCGGCGACCGTGGGCGCGCCGGAGGCCGTGCCGAGCGCTCTTGCCGTCGCCTCGACGCCACTCGCGCCGTTGTTGCTCGACGCCAGATTGCTGATGGAGACGTTTTGCGTCGTCGTTGCGCCGGTGTAGGCATAGGCTTCCAAATCCACACCGACCGTGCCCGCGTAGTTTGCGGAGATGTGCGAAAGCGTTGCCGTTTGATGGACGAGCGCGCCCGTGTAGGCCACCGCGGCCAATCCGATCGCATTGTCACCCGCATGGCCCGCGTAGATGCCGGTCAAGCCGATGGTCTGATCGACCTTTCCGCCATGCGCGCCATTGGCGACGATTGCGATACCTACATCCGCGCCGCTCATCGCGAAATTGTCGACATCTACATATTGGATGAGATGACCGCCGGTCGCCTTGCCGCCGACGGCGATACCCGCCTTTGACGCGCCGGTTACGCCGACATCATCGACCGTGAGGGTTTGCACCAGCGTTCCGCCGCCAATGTTGGCGTGAACATAGATGCCATAGTCACCCGATGCATTGATGGTCGTCGGATCGACGAGCACGGTCTGGTGCAGCGTGGCGGTGCCGGACGTTGTGCCGGTTTGCTCCACGCCAATGCCGCCTGCGACGAGCGTGGAGTCATGAATGCCGGCATAGACGGTCGCGCTGGACGTTCCCGACGCGGTGGAGGTGACATCGACGGCGTGGTTGCCGGCCGTGATGGCGCCATTGCTGAAAGACAGATTTGTCGTCGACGTGCCGCCCGTGGTCTGGCTGACGGTCAGGTCCAGGCCATCGTTCGTCACGCCGGCGATCGTGGTGTTGTCGATCGTGATGTTCGAAACGCCCGAAGCATCGGACTGGTTGAAGACGATGCCGTTCGTGCCCGGTCCCGTGATTGTGATCCCGGTGATGTTCACGTCGCCGACATTCTTGCCGTAGATCGCATCGACGAACGGACCGACGATGGAAAGGTTCGCGATATTGGCGTCGCCGTCGAGGTTCAGCACGTTGCCCGATGTGGTGCCCAGCGTGACGGGACCTGAGCCCGGCGCGAAGGCGTGCGTGAACACCGGATAGGTGCTGTTGGCGCCGCGGACCTGGAACACGCCGGCGCTGGTCAGTGTCTCGCCGCTGTGAACGGTGGTTCCCGTCGCATCGATCGTGCTGCCGCCGGCATCGGTCAAAACGATGAAGGCATTCTTGCCCGATGCGCCGCGCTCGGTGGCATCCTGGATCGTGGTCTGGTCGGCATAGGTGCCGGCGGCAGCGCCGCTGCGCTGCTCGGCGTAGTAGAGCGTGTTCGTCGGCTTCGACGTCAGAGACGAATTGTAGATGACGACCGGCTCGGGCTTGTTGAACTGCCACTGGGTCAGCACGTTGTCGGTGCGGCGAACCGGATCGGCCATGCGGCGATCCAGATCGTCCAGCGCCTGCGCGCCGCTGCCCGACATATCGCCGAGCGGAATGCGCAACGTCGCGCCTATATATTCTTGCGTGTGATGGACGTTGTCGTGCGAGATCTGGCCTTCGATCGAAAGGCGGGACTGCGGCCCCAGCATGTCGAGATCGAAGACATTCACTTCCGCGCGCAGCTTCGGGCCCGTCAGGTCGTGATAGGGGAAGCTGAAATTCGTGCCGATGCCGGATGTGTTCACATCGGAATGATGGAACGTGTAGGCGCCCGCGAAGACGCGGACGTCCGTGGTGTCGGTGTTGAAGACGCGGTAACCGACTTCGCCGTCAAAACCGGACAGCGCCGCTTCCTGCGCCTGCAGGATCGCGATCGTGGTGTCGTGGATGTAGAGTTGGAACTTGTCCGCGATCGGGCGATTGCCCTTCTTCGCAATGTAGGCGTTCGCGCGAACGTCCCAATCCGCCGACATCGCTTCGAGGCCGAACGAATACTGGTTGAATGTGTGATTGGCTTCGCTCTGCGTGCTGTCGAAGCCGGCGAACGCGCCGAGGATCCATTCGGAATCGATCTTGGTGCGATAGCCCAGACCAATGTTGAAATCGCCATCGCTGTGGCGCGCACCGGTGGCGGCGCCAAAGCGCACGAACATCAGCGAGTCGAGATCTTGCCAGAACGGCACGAACGCCGTCGCGCGGCCGATTGCAAAACCGCTTCCGACGCCGCCGCCTATGTCGATATAGGGCAGCCACTTCGGCGGATCGATCGGCTTCATCGCCTGCGCGGGCGTTGCCGCAGGAGCGGCCACGGGTGCCGGCGCCGGCGTTGCAGGCGCTTTGTCGGCGGCAGGCGGCGCAGCGTCGGCCGCAAAGGCCGCCGAACTCATCGCAGCTGCGGTTATTCCCGCAGCACCGACCAGAAGTTTTGATTTCAATTGCAGGCGCTGGCCAATGGCATCGCGCATGCGTCCCCCCGAACAGCGGCCAGCCATCCGCCACCGGGCGGATGTACCCCTACCTTGATTGCTAAATTTTTCACTAACCGGCTGACTCCGCAATATGCGGACAGGGCTACTGGCCTTATGGCGAGCGCTTCACTGTGACTGTGTCTTCCGGGTGACGGGGATTAACCAACCGGTGCTCCCAAAGGGGCTCCATCAACGGGATGGAGGCGGCGGGGGCGGCAGGACGCGCGGGCCCAGCCGTGTCATCACATCATGGGCATCCAGCGCATGCGGTTCGGACTTCGCCTGGTCGGCCGTCAGCATGATGATCTCGGCATATGCTTCGTAGCGGGTGATGGGACGGGTCTGGACGTCGTCGAAAGCCCAGCTGTGCCAGTACCAACCGAAGTCGTAGCCCGGCCAAAACGGATCGTAGGGAAATCGCTGAAACGTCGAGAAATATGTGGTCTTCGCTTTGGTATCGCGGGCATCGAACTCAAATGCCGCGTAGCCGGAATCCAGCGTTACCTGGGCGGCGCGGTAGAGCAGATAGTCCTCAACCTGCGCGCGGGGCGTAGCGGTGTTGCCTGTGAAGGTCACGCGATAGCGGTTTTGGGCCAGACGCTCGTCGGTGTAGCCCGTCCCGCCTCTTTGGGTTTGAGGCGCATAGACCGCAGGCGTGGTGCAGCCGGCCAGGCCCGCTGACAGAAGAGCGACCGACAGTAGCGCCGCGTGAACGTAATCCTTTGACTTATATGATATAAAGCCGCCCATCGGTCGCTCCATCGCTTCGAACACCGTCCCGCCCACACATCATAGCTGTTGTGAAAACGCGCCGGTTGTTAAATCCGCGTCGGAATTTTATAACTGAACAGTCAGTTATTTATTAGAGGCCATGACCGAACCCTCCCCCCGCTGGCGCCGCCGCAAGGACGCGCGGCCACAGGAAATCCTCGAAGCGGCCCTCGCCTGCTTTGCCGGAAAAGGTTTTGCCGCGACGCGCATGGACGACATCGCCGACAGCGCCGGTGTGACCAAAGGCACGATTTATCTCTACTTCGAAAATAAAGAGGCGGTGTTCAAAGCGCTGGTGCGCGAATCCATCGGCACGCAGATCGGCCAGGTGCTCGAACAAGCAGCGGCATTCCAGGGCCCGGCGCGCGATCTGTTGCGCATGGTCGTTTCGACCGTGGGCGAAATTCTGCGCACCAGCGATCGCGTGGTGCTGCCCAAGATCATCGTGGCCGAAGCCGGAAATTTTCCGGAACTCGCGCGCTTCTATCGCGAAGAGATCATCGACAAGGGATTGGGTGCGCTGAGCGCGGTGATCGCGCGTGGCGTCGAACGCGGCGAATTCCGCAAGATCGATCCGCAGCACGCGGCACGGCTTTGCATCGCGCCCGTGCTGCTGGCCGCGGTATGGCGCACCACCTTCGCGCAATTCGACGCCGCGCCTTACGACTATCAGGGGTTTCTCAGCACCCATCTCGACGTTCTGCTGCGCGGGCTTTCACCCGATGGAGACGCATCATGAAGCGACTTTCGATCTTGCTGTTGCTGTTGCTCGCCGCCTGCGGACAAACCGATGATCGGCCATGGCTCGGTTACGCGGAGGGCGACAATGCCTTTATCTCCGCGCCACAGCCCGGCTGGGTGTCTTCTCTGCATGTCGAGCGCGGCACATATGTTCATCGCGGCGATCTGCTCTTCACACTGGACGACACCGCGCAGATCGCCAGTCGCGATCAGGCGATTGCATCGCTGGAAACCGCGAAAGCGTCGCTGACGCAGGAAGAAGCGAACCTCGCTTATGCGGGGCAGCAGTTGCGGCGTCAGACGGGACTGGCGCGCGCCAACACGGGAACGCCCGCCAATCTCGATCTGGCGAAATCCAATTACGAACAGTCGGCGGCCCGCATCGCACAACTCAAATCGCAGATCGCCCAGACCAACGCGTCGCTGGCGGGCGCGACCTATTCGCTGACACAACGCAATATCGTGGCGCAGACGGAGGGCCGTGTGCAGGACATTTACTTCCGCCCCGGCGAATACGTTCCGGCATCGACGCCTGTTGTTTCGATTTTGCCGCCGAAAAATATCTATGTGCGTTTCTTCGTGCCGGAGACGCAGTTCAGCAAGATCCACATCGGCCAGAAGGTGCGCGTGATGTGCGATGGCTGCAAACCCATGGACGCGACGATCAGCTTCATCGCACAACAGGAAGAGTTCACCCCGCCCGTCATCTTCAGCCAGGACAGCCGCACCAAGCTCGTCTTCAAGCTGGAAGCGCGCGTGCCTGGCGGCATGAAGCTCAATCCCGGCCAGCCGGTGCAGGTGCGGCCGCTCTGACATGGCATCCGATCTCGCCATTGACGTTCACGGACTGACCAAGCGTTTCGGCGCGAAGGTCGCGGTCGATCACGTCGATATCGCGGTGCCGTCCGGCGAAGTGTGGGGGTTCCTCGGCCCCAACGGTTCGGGCAAGACGACGACCATCCGCATGTTGTGCGGGCTGCTGCATCCCGACGACGGCAGCGGCACATGCCTTGATCTCGATGTCATCGCCCAGTCCGAACAGATCAAGCGCCAGGTCGGCTACATGACCCAGAAGTTCAGCTTCTGGGAAGACCTGTCGATCCGCGAGAATCTGGAATTCGTCGCGCGTCTTTACGGATTGCCGGACCGCGAAGCCAAGGTGGATCACACGCTCAAGCGGCTGGGGCTGGTGAAACGCCAGAACCAACTGGCGGGCGAGTTGTCGGGCGGATGGAAACAACGCATGGCGCTTGCGGCGTGCATGCTGCACGAACCGAAGCTGCTTCTGCTCGACGAACCGACGGCGGGTGTCGATCCGAAGGCACGGCGCGATTTCTGGGAAGAAATCCACGCGCTGAGCGAGGAAGGCCTGACGGTTCTGGTTTCCACGCACTACATGGACGAAGCCGAGCGCTGCGACCGCATCGTCTATATCCTCAACGGCAGGCTGATCGCCAAAGGCACCGTCAACGAAGTCATCGAGCAATCGGGCCTGACCACCTTCGTGCTCGAAGGCGAGCATGTGCGCCGTTTCCTGCAAAAGATCCAGGGACAGCCCGGTGTCGACTATGCGGGATTCTTCGGTGCAGCTCTGCGCGTCTCCGGACGCGACCGCGCAGCACTCGAAAAGACGATCGAACCTTATAAAAAAGAAGCGGGCGTCACCGTCAGCGAAACCCGGCCCAATCTGGAAGATGTCTTTATCCATCTGCAGGAGGACGCGAAATGAGCGATGCGTTCTCTTTCGCGCGCGTTTACGCGATCCTGCTGAAGGAATTTCTGCAGATGCGGCGCGATCGCATCACGCTGGCGATGATCGTCGGCGTGCCGCTGATGCAGCTTTTCCTGTTCGGCTTTGCGATCAATTTCAATCCGAAGGCGTTACCGACGGCCATCTCCGTGGACGACCCCGGCGTGTTCGCGCGCTCCGTCACGGTGGCGCTGGAGAATTCCAGCTACTTCAATATCGTCAAGGAAACGCATTCACCGCAGGAAGCGCGCCGCTTGCTGCAGGAAGGCAAAGTGCTGTTTGCGGTGGAGATACCGGAGAATTTCACGCGCGATATCGTGCGCGGGCACCCGCCCGATCTTCTGATCGAAGTGGACGCGACAGATACTGCTGCCGGTTCTTACGCCATCGGCGCCCTTGCTGGCATCGCTTCGACCGCGCTGCGCGATGATCTCACCGGCCCGCTGAAAGCGCGCGCGCAGACCGCGCCGCCGTTCAACACGGTCACGCATCTTCTCTACAATCCGGAATCGGTCACCCAATACAGCATCATCCCCGGTCTTCTTGCCGTGATCCTCACCATGACGATGGTGCTGATGACCTGTCTTGCGCTCACCCGCGAACGCGAACGCGGAACCTACGAGAATCTTCTCGCCATGCCCGCGACGCCGGTGGAGATCATGCTGGGCAAGATCGCGCCCAACGTCGTCGTCGGCGCGATCCAGAGCGCCATCATCCTGCTCGTCGCCAAATTCGTCTTCGGCGTTCCCATGATCGGCTCGCTCACCCTGCTCTCGGGCGCCTTGGCGCTCTACATCATCGCCAATCTCGCGGTGGGCTACACCTTCTCCACGGTGGCGGAAAACCAGCTTCAGTCCATGCAGATGATGGTGTTCTTCCTGTTGCCCACAATCCTGCTCTCCGGCTTCGCCTTTCCTTTCGAAGGCATGCCGCTTTGGGCGCAATGGATCGGAGAAGCGTTGCCGGCGACGCACTTCCTCAGGATCGTCCGCGGCATCCTTTTGAAGGACAACGGCTTCCCCGAGATCTGGCCGGACCTGTGGCCTCTTATTCTCTTTATGTTCGTGGTCATGGGCATCGCCCTGGCCCGGTTCCGGCGCACGCTGGATTAATTGCGGCAAAAACCCGGCGGGTCTTGCGAAAGATGGGGTGCCAAAGCACATTCTGTCCCGTTATAAGCCGTGCTTTCCGCGGGTCCTTGCCGCGGATCAGAACCGGGCGTTGCGCCAGCCGTTACGGGCGTGCCGACTTCGGCAATCAAAGAGTGGGGTCGCGCGCATCACATGTCCGGATTGTCTCTGATGCTGCAGTTCACGCTGGCGTTGGTGCTGGTCGCGCTGGCCATTCTCTCGCTGCAACTCGCCACGCTTGCGATCCTGCGCATGTATCGCGCGCCGCGCCGCCTGCGGATGCCGCTTCTTCCCGATGAAGCTCTGCCGAAT
>JBQCJO010000588.1:0-7013 GCA_051952735.1 Rhizomicrobium sp. | reverse complement strand
CGGGAACATGCGCCGCGCGTCGATGTTCTCGAATTGCGTGAAAGCATAGGCATCGCCCGCTTTGGTCACGACCTTGTAAAGGCCCGCGAGCGACGGATTGAACGGCGCGTCATAGTCGAAAACCAGTTTCGCTTTGCCCGCCGGTATCGTTTCGCCGAAGTTCAAATAAGCAACGCCGGACGAATGAACCTGCGCATAGGCGATCTGCACTTTCTTTCCCGACGGTAGAAGTGCGTAGGCCGATTTCACGTTCAACTCGTTCCCATCGATGAACAGCGTCTTGCGGGACGTGTTGAACGTCACGTCGATTTCCGTGTGACCGCTGAAGCGATCCTTGCTCGGGTCCAGCGTCACGGTGATCGCATAATGCGAAGGTGTCGCCGCCCGCGGCAGCGACGCCAGCGGGATCGGTTCGTCCGGTTTCGTGATCGGCTTGGGCGCCGCCGCTATCGCGACCTGTGCGTCTTTCTTCTGTTCTTCTTTTTTGCCGCAAGCCGAAAGCAACATCAGCGCCGAGAGCAGCGCGACCGAGAAAACGTGCCGGGACATGAAAACGCGGGGGCGAGAGTTACGGGCCCGAGACTAACGCATCTTTCCGATTCGCCAACCGTTATAGGGCCGAAAACCGCCATTTCCGGGCCATATTCTGTTCAGGCGAGGTTCACGCGCCTATTACGATCCTGTGTGCGTATTCGGCGGACCCTCGATGGGGTCATCACTGAGGAGATAGATATGTTGACGAAAGCAGGAACCGCTTTGGCCGCAGTTGCGATCACGCTCCTGGCGGGCACAAGCGCAGCATCCGCCCAAGGGCGTTACTACTATGGCGAGGAATGCCATGAGCAGAACAAGACCGCGGGCACCGTGCTGGGCGCGATCGCCGGCGGCATCATCGGCAATCAGTTCGGCAGCGGCGGCGGCAAGGCAGCTGCAACGGTGGGCGGCGTAATCCTGGGCGGCGCACTGGGCAACAAGATCGGAAGCGATATCGATTGCCAGGATCGTCCCTACGCTTTCCGCGCATACAACGACAGCTTCAGCGGTCCGGTCGGTCACCGCTATGATTGGCGCGGCCGTCGCGGCGCCCGCGGCTATATCACCACGACGCGCGAATATCGCCGCCGCGGGATGCTGTGCCGCGATTTCGTCGAGACGAGTTGGCATCGCGGCCGTGAATACAGCCGCGAAGGCACGGCTTGCCGTTATCGCGATGGCTGGCACTTCATGTAAGCGAGCGTGATGCTCGGAGTGCGAACCCCGGAGGCAACTCCGGGGTTCGTCGTTTCTACTTGCCCTTCCATTGCGGCGCGCGCTTCTGCGCGAACGCCATGGGCCCTTCGACAAGGTCTTCGCTCCGGAACATCGCCGCGACCGCCGGATATTTCGCCTGCGCCTTCAATGCCGCTTCCACGGACTGCTCGGTAAGTCCGCGATAGACCGCCTGTTTCGAGGCGCGGATCGACATTGGCGATAGCTCCAGAATCTGCGCCGCGAGTTTCTTCGCAGCATCGAGCGCGCCACCCGCAGGGGCGATTTCATTCACGAAGCCCAGCTCTTTGCCTTCTTTTGCACTGACGCGCCGTGCGGTGAGGATCATGCCGAGGGCGCGCTTGTCGCCGATAGTGCGCGGCAAGCGATGAAGCCCGCCCGCCAATGCCGCAAGACCCACGCGCGGCTCCGGCAGCGCGAACGTCGCCGTCTCCGCGGCCACGATGATGTCGCAAGCCAAAGCAATCTCGAATCCGCCCCCCATCGCCAGGCCGTTGACGGCCGCGATCAGCGGCTTGTCGAGATCGAAACGGGAGCACAGGCCTGCAAACCCGCTTGCCGGCATCGACATCTTGCCGCCGCTGGCCTGGTATTTGAGATCGTTACCGGCGCTGAAGGCCTTGTCGCCCGCGCCGGTCATGATGGCGGCCCATTGTTCGGGATCGTTTGCGAAGTCGTTGAAGATCGCATCCAGCTCAAAGTGCTGGGGCGGATGGACCGCATTCATCACATCCGGGCGATTGAGCGTGACGATGGTCAGCCGCCCTTCCCGCTCCACTTTACAGAATTCGTAATCCGCCATGGCCGCTTTTCCCAATGTTCCCGGGCGATTTTGGCCGGGGTACCGAGCGCCCGGCAAGGCTTGGGTAACCATTTCTGTCTAGTTTTGGCAGAGCATGGCTTCGGAATAGCGAATGTCGGACTATTGGATCGTCAGCGTCAGCGACCGGGCTTACGGCCCGTACACGACGGAGCAGATGGAGAGCTTCGCGGCTGAAGGCCGCCTTGCCGCTTCGTCACTCATCGCGCGCGCGGGCGAAACAGCCTTTCGCTTCGCCGGTGAGGAGCCTCAATTCTCCGCTCTCTTCCAGCCTTCGAAGATGGCACCCATCGCTCACGAGGAATCCGCGGAGCAGCCGGGGCAACCCGTGGCGCCGAAGTTCGGCCGCAGCGATACGGACGGCAAGGCCGGCGAGCGGGCGCGCGTCATCATCATCACGGATATGAAATCCCGCTCCATCCAGGGCGTCGAAGAAGAAATCTACAAAATGGGTTCTGCCTATTCGCTGCTGCCGCAAGTGTGGCTGCTCATCAGCGATATGTCGGTGAATGCCATCCGCAATCTTCTGACGCCGCAGCTCGGCAAGCTGGACGCGCTTTTCGTACTCGACGCGACGCACGACAAAGCCGCGTGGTTCAACTTCGGTCCGGAAGCGGATACCCGCATCCGCAAACTCTGGGCGAAAGACCAGCCTGCCGCACGGCAGATCGCTTAGCCGACCTGCTTCAGCCCCGCGCTGAACCGCTGGTGGTTCTTCACATAGACATCCGCCGAAATCTTCAGCATCGCGAGTTGCGGTTCCGATAGCTGCTTCACGGCACGCGCCGGTGCACCGAGGACCATCGACCCGTCGGCAAATTCCTTGCCTTCGGAGATCAATGAATTCGCGCCGACGAGACAGTTGTTTCCGATCCTGGATCGGTTCAGCAATGTCGATCCCATTCCGATCAGCGAATTATTCCCGACCGTCGTCGAATGCAGAATGACCTTGTGGCCGACGGTCACGTTGCTCCCGACAGTCGTCGGCTGCCCCGGATCGGTATGGATCACGGAATTGTCCTGTACGTTGGAATTCTCTCCAATCGTGATCCAGTCATTGTCGCCGCGCAGGACGGCGCCGAACCACACGCTCGCGCCTTTCAACAGTCGCACGCGCCCGATCAGGACCGCATTCGGCGCGACCCAATAATCGCCTTCCGGCGGGAGTTCCGGCTTCCAATCGTCAAGCGCATAGATGGGCATCGTTGTTCCATTGTTTCGACTGCAACCATTGTGACAGTGCCCGCCATGCGCCGACAAGAAAACTTCAACAACAAAAACAGACGACATCCGAAATTTTCGATACGCTTTCTTCAAGCCTGCTGAGTCGCGTGGGCTTTAAGGGGGCAAAGCTTGGTGCAGATTTGCACTTTGCCAGTACCGACCGCCAAACGGCCGAAAACCGCCGCCCTGAAACTCACACTCTCGTCTGTGCCCGCCGTTTCGTCACAAAACGGCGAACTTTCCCATCATCGCAATCTGTCATTGTCCAGGGAGTATCCATGGCGAAGCGTTCCGCGCGTCGCAAGTATCGCGACGGTGCTTATGAGTCCGACAATGTGCATGCGCTCTTTCCATCCGGCGGCTGGAGCCCGCTGGACCGCGACCGGGAGGGTCGCGACAGGAAGTATGTAAAAAACATCCGGGCGATGAGCCCGTTGCAGCAAAAGCTGATGGACGCCATCGAAGAACGGTCCGTCGTGCTCGCGCTGGGTCCGGCGGGAACCGGAAAGACCTATATCGCCATATCCAAAGCCGTCGAAGCCTTGGAGCAGAACAAGGTGAGCCGCATCGTGCTCTCCCGCCCTGCCGTCGAGGCTGGCGAAAGCCTCGGCTTCCTGCCCGGTGACATGCAGGAGAAGCTGGCGCCCTATCTGCGCCCGCTCTACGACGCGCTGAACGATCGCCTTGGCGGGAAGCGGCTGAAAGCTCTGATCGCGGAAGGCATCATTGAGATCGCGCCTGTTGCGTTCATGCGCGGGCGGACTCTCAACAACGCCTTCATCGTGATCGACGAGGCGCAGAACTGCACCTATGGGCAGCTGAAGATGCTTCTGACGCGTCTGGGTTGGCAGTCGACCATGGTGCTGACGGGCGATCCCGACCAGACCGATCTGCTTCCGGGTATTTCGGGCTTTGGGGATATCGCCAGCCGCCTGGAACAGGTGCCCGAGATATCGGTCACGCGATTGGGAGACACGGATATCGTCCGCCATCCCCTGGTCGGGAGCATGTTGACGGTGCTTTAAACTGCGAGAGCCAGTGAGAGGCCGAACAGGCCGATGATGAAGCTCCAATAGGCGCTCAACGCCGCGGCAAGCCAGAACGCCACGGCCGAACAGCCTTTCTTGCGCCAGGACCGGGCGGCGTTGTCGAACAACACGCTCGGTCCTGCCACGACCATCACGACGTAATAGGCGAACTTGGTGCGGCTGCTCTCCGGCTTGGGCGCTAGCAACCGGTAAAGATTCGCGACAATGCCGGACAGCGCGAAGCCGCCAGTCATCGCAAAGAGGAAAACTTCAAGATTATGCACCCGGAACCCCGTACCCGCCGTCACAGGGGTCGAAGTGCAGCCTCCATGCCCGTCCAAACCGCCTTTGCTGCTCGGAATTGTGTCATTTCGGATCGAATGGCGAGGGATCGGCGCGCGCGAACCGGGAGGCCGTTTTATTTTCGGGCAGCGGCGGCGGCGCAACGCCGCTGGGAAATTAACCGACATGGCGGTGTATCCACAGGCAACGGCCGGATGACGTGATAGACAAACCGGCAGGTCGACTCGCGGGCACCGCAGCCAGGGATGAGCAGAGCCGGTGATACGGACAGTGAAGTAAAGCAACGGTCGGGATGGCTTATCCCGGTCGCGGTTTTTGTCGTGACCGCGGGCCTATCCGTCCTCTTTCTTCTTTACTATCTCGTCCCGGCGCCGACCTCCTTCATCGAGGAGCACGCGGCGCCCACCTCGCGCACCGACAAGGTGGCGATCACCATCAACGGCACGGCTTTCTCCATCCCGGCCAACTACATCATTTTCGCGCGCGCGCGGCAGGGCGGGACGCTCAAGGAAGTACAGCTTTTCACAGCCCTACCCGATTTCGAGGGCTATTCGGATTGGCACGCGTCGTCATTCTCTGGAAACGCTGCGGATTCGCCTGTGATCTTCCTGCTGCTGCGCGAGGAGCAATTCAAGATCACCGAAGCCGAGCGGCTGCAGCGCATCTATCTGACCTATGTGACCGATCCGGCGGGGTCTCCGGGGCCTTTCGGGCTCACGCAATATGTCTTCCGGGACGATTCCGGATACCAGGGCGAGGATCTCTTCGTCGGGCAGATGGATGGCAAGCCCGTGGTGCTGCGCTGTGTCCGCTTCAGCCCCAAGGTCCCGAGCCCAAGCTGTCTGCGGGACGTGCGGATCGGCAGCGGTGTCACGCTGAGCTATCGCTTCAAGCGCGCCAATCTTGGCCGCTGGCCGGAAATTGCCAAGGGTGTGGACAAGCTCATCGCAACTTTCCGCGCGAAATAGTCAACGCACGCGATAGGCGTCCAGCGAGACGCGCGGCGGAAACAGATCGAAGATCGCCGCCGTCAAAGCTGGAAACACCAGAAGCGCCGCAAAGCTTGCGCACAGCACGAGGACGGCGGCCGGCACAAGACCAAGCACAAGCATCGCCACCGCGGCGCCAAGACAGAAGAAGATTATGATCGTGGCGAACATATCGAAACTGCGCAGCGTCGCGACGGCTGCGTTGTCGCCGTCGCGCGCGAAAGCGGCGGAGCGCGCGGCCATTGCGAGCGCCGGAAAAGCTGCCAGAGCCAAAGCCAGCCAGAAGTCGCCTCCCGACAACACCCGGCCCTGATCCATCCAGCGCGCGAAGCAGAACAGCACCACCGCCGTGAAGCAGAACGCGATCGTGCGGCGCAGGTCGCGCGTCGCCAGATAGGTTGTCGTTACGAACAGTGCGGCCGTTGCCATCAGGACCCATGCGTCGAACGGCGTGGACTGGCCGTTTGGGCGCCCGCCGAAAATGCCCAGCACCGTGAAGATCAACCCGATCCCGCTCACGCTCCACCCCCAGCGGGGCTGAACGATAAAAGTGAGCCCGTTCAACCGGCGATCCCATGTTTCCCGCATGCGATTGGCGCGCGTCACGAACTCACCGCCATATCCAAAAACGCGAGCACCCGCCGGAAGCAAAAACGCGGAAAGAGACGACAAGACAATGCATCCCGCGGTCATCAAGCCGCTCACATTGCGTGAGAGCACGGGAAAGACGGCCGACATGCAAACCATGAGGATCGCAGGCCAAATCAGAAATGGAAATGCACTGTTCGCATGCCCGACGGCCTGGGAAATCTTCTCGCCATCGCAAACCTTTGCGACGATCTGGGACGCCAGAACATTCGCGATGAAAAAGCCGCAGAGATAGGCAGGCGCCAGACCCGGAATTTTCAGCCAGCTTGCGAGAACTGCGCCGGGAAGCGGCGCGATCGCAACGGCAAGCGCCAGCGCGAAATGGCGGAACTGCAAATAGGAAACGGCGAGCAAAGTCGCGAGCGCTACGCCCGCTCCGATCCACTCAGGCAGAAAGCCCCCCTGCACGCCCGATCAACTGCGTGAAGCGGGTGCTTCCGGCAGATCCATTTCGAGGATCGCCATGTTGAAGGCATAAGAGACTTCGCCGTCTTCTTCATCCTTGAAGATCACGCCGATGAACTCGCCGTTGATATGGACTTCGACGGAATCGTCCTGCTTCGGCCGCTCGACCACGGTGATGGTGTCCAGACGGAAGAGATTGCGCAGATATTTCTCGATGCGCCAAAGTTCGTTGCGGGTCAAAGCGGGAGTCTCCTTGAAGGCCTTGGAGTCGCATGGCGGCTGCCCGCCGGTCAAGCACGGCTTGACCGGCGTCGTTTCCCTGCCGCC
>JBQCJO010000587.1:0-2350 GCA_051952735.1 Rhizomicrobium sp. | reverse complement strand
CGTCGCCGGCTTGTACCGCCAATGCGCCTTCACCCATGCAACGGCGGCGGCATCCAACCCGTCATAGCCGCTGGACCTTTCGACCGCCGCGCCGCTGACAGCACCGAGCGCGTCGATGGAAAGCGTCAGCCGTACCGTCCCTTCATGCCCGAGGCGGCGGTCAAGCGGCGGATAACCCGGAATGGTATGCGTCGCCGAAAGCCCGGACGCAGCGGTGACGACAGGCGGCACCGGCGGAGAAAGGCCCGAGCCGTCCGGTATCGTGATGGAATTGCCCGGAGAGCCCCTGTCGATCGGGATGAGCGGCGCACGTGGTGTGGGCGTCGTCGGCTTTGCCCACGTCGGCTCGGGCGGTGTCGGTGTCGGCGCGGGCTTGGGATTGTCGAGCACCCGAACATGCGTGTGAGGCATCGGGCCGGGTGCAGGAACGATGTCCAGAACCACAAGAAGCCCGTAGATGAGCACCGCATGTGCGGCGCCGACCAGAACAAAAGATGTGATGTTGGAGCTTGCTCTGCGCGAGAAGCCCGAGTGAGACAGAGTCTGCATGGCCTTCCTCCCCTGTGAGATCCGCGTTTGCGGATGCACGATTGGGGCGCGGCAATCGGGGCGAATTGATGATCGGCAAGGCAGCGCGGTAGGATTATTTCTGACCAAAAGTCATTTTCGGAGAGTCGCGTGTCCCCTCGCATCAAGAAGCTGATCGGAACGCTGGTCCTGCTGGTGTGGATTCCAGTCTATGCGATCTTCGCCATGGGCTTCGGCGTGCATATTCTGCCCCACGCGAACGGCTTTGTGACCTTTCTCTATTACGCCGTCGCCGGGACGATCTGGATCGTCCCCATCGGGCTGATGCTGCCCTGGATGAATCGCGAGCCTTCGAAAACAAAATAGCCCCGGCGCGCCGGGGCTATCCGTGAAAGCCAGGCTTAGTGGCCCATGCTGTCGTGCGGGCTGCTCATATTGTTCGAATGGGACATGTTGTTTTGATGTGCGGTGTCGCAATTGGCGTCGCTCTTCGCCATCGCGCCGCCGGACATCGCGTTGTGCGACGCCATGGCATTGCCGGAAGCCATGCTGTTCGACGAGGCCATCGCATTGCCCGGCATGGCGTTCTTGGTGCAGTTGTGCGCAGCGCCCATCGCATTGTGCGTGGTGCTCATGGTGTTGTGCGCCATCGCGCCGCCCGACATGGCGTTGTCGTTCGACATGGCATTGCCCTGCGCGAACGCCGGACCGGCCATCAGCATCACGGCAGCGGTGGCGATAAGAATGCGAGACATGGAAACCTCCGGAGCAAATTGCGCATTCCGCAGACGCAGCAGATGCGCCTGCGTTCGGACCGAAGGGCCCAAGCGCGTTCATGCTCCTTACGAAGCCGGGACGGCATTCGTTACGCGGTGACGCGCGATTTCCGGTTACTTTTCTGACAGCACGTCAGTTGCCACCTTGCCATCCACCGGCTGCCCCGGCTTGAGGCCCAGAAGCGACATCACGGTCGGATGGATATCCACCATATCCACGCGTTTCACCTCGTGGCCTTTCGCGACGCCCGAACCCCACGCGTAGAAGATGCCGTGCATCTGGACGATGTGCGGATCGTAGCCATGCGTCGCTTTCAGCCCGCCGGTGAAGGGCGTGAAGATCGGTGGCCAGAAATGATTGACGCCGAGCGCGAATGCCCAACTCGGGAAAACGGTGTCGTCCACCACCCAATACGGCGGATGCGCCAGCACCATCAGGTCGCCGACGCGCGGGCCTGTTCCCAGATGCGCGAAAGACGGAAAGTGGCCCTTCTTGTAAACGTCGAAGGCATATTTGTATTTCGCCAGCGCCGTCATCACGCGATCGGCGCTCTCGCCTTTGTCGAGATAGAGGAAAGCTGTCGCGCCATCCGCCGCCACGTGACCCTTGATGTCGTACATGTTCATCAGGCGCGTCATATTCACCATCGGGCCGACGTCGATCATGCCGTGATCAGTGCCGACGATGAGCGTTGCTTCGCGGCCTGGCGGCAGCGAACGGATCGCATCCATGAGCTTTCCGATATACGCATCCGCCTTGCGCACCGCCGCAACCGTTTCCGGTGAACGCACGCCGTGATAGTGCGCGGCGTCATCCGGTCCCGACATGTAGAGCGCGATCAGGTGCGGACGGTTGGGACTGGTGTCGCGCAATTCCTTGATTCCTTGCGCGATCACCCAATCGTCTTTCGGCCGCATCTTCCATGGCACGATGGGATTGGCGAACGAGGCCAGCATGCCGCGCGTCCCGGACCAGCGGCCCGCCCAATTATAGACAGCCGCGCTTGCACCCTGCGCTTTCGCCGCCTCCCACATGGACTGGCAGC
>JBQCJO010000586.1:0-3389 GCA_051952735.1 Rhizomicrobium sp. | reverse complement strand
AGTCTAGTTCGGCAGAGCGATCTCGGAGGGCCTGTAAATAGGCCTCGACGGCACCTTGTCGAGAATATTTATGCGCTCGTCTTCTTTTATGATTTCGGCTCTGGCAACGTTAGCCCCGCGCCAGCTTGGCGGCGTGACCTTCATCGGGTTTCGGCCTTCGACGGTGAAGCCGAGGCGCGTGAGAATTCGCACGATCTCGTCATCCGGCACATCCATGCCGCCGAGCTTGAGCACGGCATCCGGCGTGAAGGCGATTTCGCGTTTCCAGTCCGGCGGGCCGCCTGCAACGACGACTTCGGACGGCTCGCCGCCGCAGAAATTCAGGATCATCCTGGTGGCGAGTTCGAGGCCCGGCACCACGAATCCCGGATCGACGCCGCGTTCGAAGCGATAGCGTGCATCCGACACGATGCCGAGGATGCGACCCGCGCGCGCAATGCGCACCGGATCGAACAAAGCGGATTCGATGAACACGTCTGTTGTGGATTCGGTGCAGGATGAATCCTCGCCACCCATCACGCCGCCGATGCCGCGCGCGGCTTCATCGTCGGCGATGACAACCATTTCGCTGTCGAGCGTGTAAGTCTTGCCATCCAGCGCGACGAGCTGTTCGCCATCTTTCGCGAAACGCGCGCGCAGATTGCCCTTCAGCTTCGCCGCGTCGAACACATGCAGCGGCCGTCCGCGATCCAGCGAGAGAAAATTGGTGACATCCACCAGCGCCGAGATCGGACGCAGGCCGACGGCCTTCAACCAATCTTGCAGCCATTTGGGCGACGGCCCGTTCTTCACGCCACGGATCAGGCGGCCTGCGAACATCGGCGCGGCGTTCTGCGTGCCCTCTGGAAAATCCAGAATGGTCTGGATCGGCGACGGGAATTTGCCGGGCACCGGCGACAGATCGCCTTCGCGCAAGCGGCCAAGACCGGCCGCGGCGAGATCGCGCGCGATGCCGTAGACGCTCGTTGCATCGCCGCGATTGGGCGTGATCGAGACATCGATCACCGGATCGTTGAGGTCAAGCGCTTTGGATGCCGGTTCGCCGACCACCGCATCGGCGGCAAGCTCGATGATGCCGTCATGCTCGTCGCCGAGCAGCAGCTCGCGGATCGAACACAACATGCCGCGCGATTCCACGCCGCGAATCGTGCCGATCTTCAATTCCGCACCGCTTGCCGGAATGATGGTACCGGGTTTTGCGAACACAGCCTTCATGCCGGCATGTGCGTTCGGGGCGCCGCAGACGACCTGTACGTGTTCTTTCGCACCAGTATCGACCATGCACAGGCGCAGCTTGTCGGCGTTCGGATGTTTCTCCGCCGAGACGACAGTGGCGACGGTGAAATCCTTCAGCCGTGCGCCCGCATCTTCAACAGATTCAACTTCCAAACCGATGCTGGTGAGCTTGTCGGCAATGGTGTTCGCGTCCGCATCGGTGTCGAGCGGGGCCTTCAGCCAGGAGAGCGTGAACTTCATCGGCTCAATCCTCCGTCCAGAGTCGGAAGGTCGAAGGCCGAGAATCCATAATGGCGGAGCCAGCGCAGATCGGATTCGAAGAACGGGCGGATATCCGGAATGCCGTATTTCAGCATGGCGAGACGATCCAGGCCGCCGCCAAACGCGAAGCCCTGATATTTGGTCGAGTCGATACCGCACATGTCGAGCACGCGCGGATTGACCATGCCGCTGCCGGCCAGCTCCAGCCAGTCATTGCCCGTGCCGAAAGTGATCTTGCCCGGAACGGAGCGATCGCAACGCAGATCCCATTCCACGCTCGGTTCGGTGAACGGGAAGTAGGACGGCCGCGCGCGCAGCTCGACGGAGTCTACTTCGAAGAAGGCCTTGTAGAACTCTTCCAGCACCCATTTCAGATTGGCGAGTGTCGATGTCTCGTCGATCACCAGCCCCTCATATTGGTGGAACATCGGCGAGTGCGTGGCATCGCTGTCCACGCGATAGGTGCGGCCCGGCGAGATGATGCGGATCGGCGGCTTCTGTTTCAGCATGGTGCGCACCTGCACGGGCGAAGTGTGCGTGCGCAGGACGTGGCTCGAACCGTCCTTCTGCTGGGCCATATAGAACGTGTCGTGCATCTGCCGTGCGGGATGATCCGGCGGGATGTTCAGCTTGGTGAAATTGTAATCGTCATATTCGACGTCCGGGCCTTCGGCGATGGCGAAGCCCAGATCGGCGAAGATCGCGGTCACCTCGTCCAGCACCTGGCTCACCGGGTGGATTGTGCCCTGCGGTTCGGGGCGGACCGGCAGCGTGACGTCCACGCGCTCGGTGGCGAGACGCGCATCCAGCGCGGCGTCGCCAAGCGCCGTCTTCTTTTCTGCGATGGCGCCGGAGATCTTGTCGCGCAGCGCGTTGATGATCGGGCCTTGCGTCTTGCGTTCGTCGGGCGAGAGCTTGCCCAGCGTCTTCAGAAGTTCGCTGACCGAACCCTTCTTGCCCAGCGCGGAAACGCGGATCGCCTCAAGCGCAGCTTCATCCGTCGCAGAGCCAATGCTCGCGAGAAGATCGCGTTCGAGGGCGGTAATGTCGCTCATGAAAAACCCCAGTCGGAAAGCATTGAAAAGCACGGCCTTGGACGAATTCCAAGGCCGTGGCTCCGATGGCGGTCTCGCGAGAGATTACTTGCTGGCCTGATCCACCAGAGCCTTGAAGGCTGCGGGCTCGTGGATGGCGAGGTCCGAGAGCACCTTACGGTCGATCTCGATGCCCGCCTTGGCGAGCCCGCTGATAAATCGGCTGTAGGTGAGACCATGTTCGCGAACGGCGGCGTTGATGCGCTGAATCCACAGAGCGCGGAAATTGCGCTTGCGGAGTTTGCGGCCAACGTAATTGTGCTGCAGCGAACGATCGGCGGCCGCGTTGGCGGTCGTGATGTTGTTTTTGCGGCGGCCGTAAAAGCCCTTCGTGGCCTTGAAGACCTTCTTGCGGCGATTGCGGCTCGGTACGGCGCGGGGTGAACGTGACATGGATCAGAACCCTCCGCCGTAAGGCATCCAGCGCTTCACGCGACGCGTCTCGGACTCGCTGAGAACCGAGGTGCCGCGCAGATCGCGGGTTTGCGCGGGCGAGTTGGAGATCAACCGGTGGCGCTTGCCGACCTGATGGGTCTTGATCTTGCCTTTGGCCGTGAATTTGAAGCGCTTCTTAGCGCCCGACTTCGTCTTCAGTTTGGGCATTTCGGTCTCCTGAGCGCATGGAAGCGCGGTAGCCTTTACGGGTCGCCATGGCATGCCCTTACGCCAGGCGGCCCCGAAGGAGGGCGGGTCATATACGGGAAAATCGGGGTGTTCAAGCCTTGAGGAGGGGTGGCGCGAATCAACCTTCGTCGCTGGCGCCGTCACCACTTTTCCTGCTTGCAGTCTTCTGGTTCG
>JBQCJO010000585.1:0-2695 GCA_051952735.1 Rhizomicrobium sp. | reverse complement strand
TTTTGTAGTCGCCGTTGTGCAGCGTCGCCTGCGCGCCGCCGGCCGCGCGCATGACGGCGCCAGTGCCGACGAGCACGCCCTTGGCCGACATCTCGGCCATCATCTTGCCCATCTCTTCCATGTGCTTCGGGTCCGGCACCACGCCGGGTGTAGGTGCCTGCGCGGGCGAATAGAAAGTGATGAATTGCATGATCAAGCTGCCTTCCGCGCGAACATCGCGTCCATCTTGTCGAAGCTCTGCGTCCAGCCGGCTTCCATGCCCTGCAGCATGAAGACGACCTGCGGCTGCGTTCCGCTGGCCTTGGTGTGGAACGTCATCTTCGTCTTGCTGCCCTGCGCTTCGAAGCTCACGGTGGTGAGCCCGCTGAGGACCACATTGTCGTCCGCGTCCACCGCGTTGTTGATGAAGACGATCTTCTTCGGCGGGTCGATTTCGGTGAATTCGCCGCGCATCGGGGCGTCACGGAAGCCCATTGCCTTGGCGATCTCGTCATTGGCGCGCATGACGACGTGAATCCTCCCACCGACGCGCGCATCAACTTCTGCGACCGGGTTGGTGAAGCCCTGCGGCCCGAACCATTGGGCCAGCATCTTCGGATCGGTCCACGCCTTGAAGACGAGATCGCGCGGCGCATCGAATGTGCGGACGATGGAAAGTTCGCGGCTGTGTACTTGTGCAGTCATGTTCTTGTTCTCCCATTACCCGTTGTTTGTGTTCAGCCCATCGGCTTGGACGAGACGATCATCCAGGGCGTGTTCCAGCGATCCACGACCGTGCCGAATTTGTGGGCGAAGAAGGTCTCGATCAGCGCCTGGGTGACGTTGCCGCCCTTCGCGAGCGCATCGAAAATGCGCACGGCTTCTTCCGGCGAGTCCACATTGACCGCGATATGCATGCCGGCGGGCTTGGTGTAGGCCATGTCGAAGCTGTCGGACGCCATAAGCTCGGTGTCGCCGATCTTCATATAGGCGTGCAGCACGAGGTCCTTCTGCGGTGAGTCTTTCTGCATGTCGCCCTGTCGCATGATCTGCAGACCGGTGCCGGGAAACAGCTTGTTGTAGAATTCAAACGCTTCGGCGCAGTTGTTGTCGAAGTGCATATAGGGGTTGGATCTCATTTTCCTCTCCTTCAGTGTTTCGGATTGAACGATGCGACGAGCTGGTCGAGCAGGCCGTTGGTGCCTTCCTCGCGGCTGCCATTGTCCTCGTAGCCATCGACGAAGGCGTGCTGCTCGGTGAGCACCAGTTTTGTGCCTTTGCCCACGGGCTGGAATTCGATGGTGGCGAGCGAGGTGGAGATTTTCACGCCGTTCAGGCGCATCTCGTAGGTGTAGATGATCCGCTCATCCGGCTTGATGTCGAAATAGCGGGCGGTGAATTCGCTCACCATGCCGTTGGGCCATTCGCCGGCGAGCTTCTCTTCGCCGCCGACGCGGAAATCCATGCTGCGGATTTTCTCTTTCGCCGCATGGGCAACGAACCAGCGCTGCTTGCTTTCCTTGGTGGAGAAAGCCTGGAAGACGAGCGAGGGCGGCGCATCGAGCTTGCGTTCCAGCGTGAAGGCGCTGTGTGTGGTGGGTTTGAAGCTCATGATCACGCCTGCAGTTGCTTCAGGTAGGTCTCGAGGGCGTTCATCGTGCCCGTCCAGCCGCCAGTCATGCTGTCGTGCATGGAGTCGAACACGGCCTGTTCTTCCGGCGTGGCGTTGTAGGCGGTCCAATGCAGATGCAGCGTGGTCTTGTCGTTGTTCTCCGTAAGCGTGGTGGTGGAGAGCGTTTGCAGCGGCCACACCGGCGCCATGGGATGGCGCGTATCGCCCTTGTTCTCATCGGAGAACGAGACGAGGACGACGAGTTTTTCCGGCGGCACAATCTCCTTGAACAGCCACTTGCCCCACATCGTGGTGCCGTCCGGCATCGCCATGCCGTAGTGGAAAAGACCACCGGGCTTGAGATCGACCGTGGCGTAGCTGAGTTGTCCTGTCGGACCCATCCAGTGCTTGAGATGCTCGGCCTGGGTCATCGTTTCCCACACCAGCTTGCGCGGCGCGTTGAAGGTGCGGGTGAGAATGAACGGTTTGGAGGTCATGGCGCTTATCCGTAGGTGGGTTTCTGCGGGAAGCCGGCGGGCGAATCTTCGAAGTCCTGCTGGCGGCCGTAAGGCGTGATGTCGAGCAGCCGGTAAGCGTCTGTGATGCCTTCGGTGCCGCGCGCGAAGCAGGAATAGGTGTGAAAGATGTCGTCACCGATGCGGAAGAAGACGCTGAGGCCATGCTCTTCGCCGGTGATCGAACGGCCGTTCTTCGCATCCAGCTCCGGGCCGGCGAGATAATTGTATTCGCGGGGCGTCACCGCATCGTCGAGCGTGACGTGGAAGTCGTAGTTGAAGTGGCTGCCGAGCGACGACACCCAATCCTGCTTCCAGCCGTGCTCTTTCTTGTAGGTTTGCAGCGTCTCCAGCGGTGCGCGGCTTATCATCACGAAGTTCGTGTCGCGTTCTTCCATCGCGCCGAGATTGCCCAGCGCGCCGCCGAACCAGGTGCAACCGGGGCAGCCCTTCTTCCAGTCCGGCCCATACATGAAGTGATAGACGATGAGCTGGCGCTTGCCGTTGAAGAGATCGAGCAGCGTCTTCTTTCCTTCCGGCGTGTCGAACGTATAGGTCTTCTCGACCTTCACCATCGGCAGGCGGCGGC
>JBQCJO010000584.1:0-8519 GCA_051952735.1 Rhizomicrobium sp. | reverse complement strand
CATTGGCTTTCCGCTTGACGTGACAAGCCATCGGTTCAGAGTGCCGCCTCCCTCTTCAAGGAGACGAGCATGCTGCATCATGTGTCCGTCGGCGTTCGCGATGTTGCCCGCGCCGCATCTTTCTACGATCCCGTCCTCAAGGCGCTTGGCTATAAGCGTGTGATGGACTTCTCGCCGGGCGCCATCGCGTATGGTGAAAGCAAGGACCGTCCTGAATTCTGGATCGGCAAACCGCACGATCAGGGCATTCCGAGCGCAGGCAACGGCACGCATGTCGGCTTCATCGCAAAGTCGAAAGGCGCGGTGAATGCGTTTCACGATGCCGCGTTGAAAGCCGGCGGCAGCAATGGCGGCGAACCTGGCCCGCGTCCCGACTATGGCTTCGCCTATTATGGCGCCTTCATCTATGATCTCGACGGCAACAAGATCGAAGCGACCTTGATGGCACCGACGCCGAAGGCAAAAGCCAAAGCGGCGAAGAAGCCTGCCAAAAAAGCAAAGAAAGCTAAGAAGGCGAAAAAGTCGCCGGCGAAGAAAAAGAAGCGCCGGTGAAGGAACCGCATCGCTGCGCCTGGCCCGGCACCGACCCGCTCTACGTCGCCTATCACGATGAGGAGTGGGGCGTGCCGGAATACGATTCCCGCGCGCTCTACGAGAAGCTCGTCCTGGATGGATTCCAGGCCGGGCTTTCGTGGATCACGATCCTGCGCAAGCGCGAGAACTTCCGCAAAGCCTTCCACGATTTCGATCCCGAGAAGATCGCGCGCTACGGCAAGCGCGACACGGCGCGGCTGATGAAGAACGAAGGCATCATCCGCTCGAACGCGAAGATCGCGGCCGCGATCAAGGGCGCACAGCTCTGGCTCGACATTGAGGAGAAAGAACCAGGCGGCTTCACCGAGATGATCTGGAAGCATGTCGGCGGCAAGCCCATGCAGAACAAGTTCAAGGGCATGGGAGACATTCCGGCCAAGACCGCGATGAGCGAGGGCCTGTCGAAGGACCTAAAGAAGCGCGGCTTCAACTTCGTGGGGCCGGTGATCGTCTATGCCTTCGCGCAAGCCGTCGGCATGGTCAACGACCACACGACAAAATGCTTCCGCCACGCGGAATGCAAAAATCTTTGCATACAGAATAGAGATAGTCTATAGTAAATAAATATTGAGAATTTAAATTTCATAATAAGTAATAGCGGAGATGGAAAGATGAAATACTCTTATCTATACCTCTTGCCTGCTTGTATAGCATTGAGTGGCTGCGGCACGGAGTGGTTTGCTTCGCGGGAGACCAACCCCTCAATTGAGCAAGTTGTGAAAGACGATACTGGAAGGGAAGTGATGGTCTTTGCGACCACCGCTCAACGTCGAGTGGTCGTGGCAAAGCTCGGAGGCGATGGCGCTGGAGACTTCTGCGCCGAACCGCCACCCGACACAGCAGAAAACATCGCTTCTAGTATAGCCGCACAAATAAGCGCGAAAGACAATTTGAATGACAATGCCCAAGGCGCCCTCGCAAACTCTTTTACCTCCGCCGTTCAAAGCCTTTCACGGCGAAGCCAAGGCGTAATATTTTTTCGCGACGGCATGTTCAATCTTTGCCAAGAAGCGCTCAACGGCACCTTGAAGGAAGCCAATTTCGATGGTGAATACGAAAAGCTTCTGGACAAAAGCGCCGCCCTCATCGAACACGAGCTTGATCTCACCCATGGAACGATCGGGCCGCTTTCATCCGGAGCCGGGCAAATCGCGTCTCCAAGTGCGACAGCTGCCATAAATGCGGCAGCGACAGCCGCTCAAACCGCTGTCCAACAGACCGGTGGAAATTCGCAGCAAGCACAAGATGCCGCGAACACGGCAACGACAGTCGCCACGCAGGCCCTTCAAAGCGGCGTATCACCTGCCGCTGCGGCGCAGCTTGGCGGCAGCGCGGGTGCGCAATCGGCAGGTGCCGCCGCCGCGGCAGTCGCTGGGCAAGCAGCAGCTAGCGCCGCGATTGCGGGGCAGGCATCCGGAGCGGCTAGTGCCGCGACACAGGCTGCGGCTGCTGTCTCTAAAAATCTAAAGAATGGCCCCCCCAAACAGCCGTAACTTTCGTTTATATTAACGACACACGCGTAGGAGGCATCGTCGGGGATCGGCGAAGCACTAGCGAACTATCAGGGACTGCTCTACTCGGTCGATATCGTTCTGCCTGAAGACTTCTTCGGTGTAACCATATTGCTTGGCGACTTTGCGCCAGAATGCCGTTGCGCCGGTGTTCGCCGCGATCTGGCGAATCTTCCACGGCCCGGAAAATCGCTTCAGCAAGCCGTTTGCAAAGCGTGCACCGTTTCCATCTTTCCGATGCGCGGGAAGAATGAAGAATTCCGCCATCTGCATGGCGTTGTGTTCGGGCGCGAAGCGCACCAGCGCAAAACCAATGCGCTTACCGTTCGACATCGCCCAGAACGGCCAACGCTGATCGTCCTGCCAATAGTCGTCGAAATATCTGTAAGGAAAGACGCCGTCTGTCGGCTTCAGGTTGACCATCGGCGCGAGCTCGGCGGCATATGTCTGGAACATCGCCCAGAGATCGGCCTTCTCGGACAACGGCACGGCGACGATTTGCGGCGACATCAGCCGCGTCCGCGATAGGGCGAAACGCCAGGATCGGGCAGCCAGACGTCTTTCGGCAGTTTGCCGGTCTGCCAGAACACATCGATGGGAATGCCGCCGCGCGGATACCAGAAGCCGGCGACGCGCAGATATTTCGGCTGGATCGTATCGGCGATGCGCTTGCCGATCATCACCGTGCAGTCTTCATGGAATGCGGCGTGATTGCGGAAGCTGAAGAGAAAGAGCTTCAGCGATTTGGATTCGAGCAGCGATTTCCCCGGCGCATAATCGAACACGAAATGCGCGAAGTCCGGCTGGCCCGTGACAGGGCACAGCGACGTGAATTCCGGCGCGGTGAAGCGCGCAATGTAGTCCGTATCCTTGTGCGGGTTCGGCACGGCATCCAGCTTCGCCTCTTCCGGCGATTGCGGAACTCCGACATTGCGCCCGAGCTGGAGCTTCTTCGCCATCAGCGTTCCTCGTACACGCAGGACTGGCCATAGGAGGGCCGGCGCAGCTTTACGCGCGCAACTTCGGGAAGTGATTTCTTTGCCTGCTCGAAGATGAAGCGTGCGAGATTCTCAAGGGTCGGATTCGAGAGGCCTTCGACCTCGTTCAACAAGCGGTGATCGAGCGTTGCGCGAATTTCTTCCAACGCCCTCTTCACTTCGCCGAGATCGCGCAGCCAGCCGCGCTTCGGATCGGGTTCGCCGCGCAGCGTCACCTCGCAATAAAAGGAATGTCCATGCAGGCGCACGTTTTCCGGAGCGCCCTGCCCCAGATAATGCGCGGCGTCGAAGCCGAATTCCTGCGTCAATTCGATCATGGGCGCGGCCCATGACAGGCGCGAGGCCACCCCGTCAAGGGTGGAACGTAGCGGCCGCCGCCCTATATTCCGAAAAAGCCAGATTCAGCGGAGAGATCATGCCGACATTCACCATGCCCCGCCGGGAAGACCTTCAGCGGGCCTGGCAGTCCATCAAGGAGCCACTGCTCACTCTCGGCTTCGTGCTGGTGGCGACCACCGCCATCGCGCGTCCATACTATATCCCCTCCGGATCGATGGAGCCGACGCTGCAGATCGGCGACGACGTGGTCACCGCGAAATATGCCTATGGTTACAGCCGCTATTCGCTTCCGTTCGCGCTCGGTCCTTCTTCCAAGCATCGGTTGCTCGAACGCATGCCCAATCGGGGCGATGTCGCGGTGTTCATTCCGCCGAGCGAGCCGGGCCGCAATCTCATCAAGCGCGTGATCGGCCTTCCCGGCGATCGCATTCAGATGATCGACGGGCGTCTGTGGATCAACGGCAAGCGATTGCCGCTCACACCTGCCGGAACGGCGCAGATGCAGAATGCCGACGGAAGCTATGTC
This sequence comes from Rhizomicrobium sp., assembly GCA_051952735.1. Lineage (GTDB taxonomy): Bacteria > Pseudomonadota > Alphaproteobacteria > Micropepsales > Micropepsaceae > Rhizomicrobium. The sequence goes on along the minus strand of JBQCJO010000584.1, from coordinate 4,551 downwards.
GCCGTTCCGAAATTCATCGAGACGCTCCCCAACGGCGTGAAGCACGCGATCCTGAAATGGCGCGACAACGGCTTCATGGACAACACCGGCGTCTATGTGGTGCCGAAAGGTCATCTCTTCATGATGGGCGACAACCGCGACAATTCGCTGGACAGCCGCGTGCCCGTGGCTGCCGGTGGCATCGGTTACATCCCGGTCGAGAATCTCGTCGGCCGAAGCGAGGTAATCCTGGGATCGGTGGACTATCTCAACGCCTCCGGCATCTGGGCCTGGCCTGCGGAGCTGCGCCTTTCGCGCTTTTTGAAGAGCGTCCGCTAGGATGCGGCGGCTTTAGACTCGATCTCGGCCAGGGCCGCGGGCAACGACACAAACACGGTCGTACCGACACCCGGCGCGCTCTTGATCGTCAGATTGCCGCCGTGAAGCTCTGTCAGCGACTTCGCCAGCGGTAGTCCAAGGCCCGTGCCTTCGTACTTGCGCTCAAGCCGGTTATCGACCTGCGCGAATGGCGTAAGCGCGATCTCGATCTCATTCTCGGACATGCCGATGCCGGTGTCCGAAATCTCGACGACCACGACATCGTCTGCGCACCGCGATGTCACAACGATCGAGCCGCCGGCTTCGGTGAACTTCATCGCATTCGAAAGAAGGTTCACGAAGATCTGCCGAAGCTTAGCTTCCTCACCGGAGACGATCAGCGGCGCCATCGTCCCCTTTACGGCGAACGATACGTTCGCTGCAGCGAACTGTCCCGCGAGCATCCGGATACAATCGGCAAGCACTGTTTGCAGATCGACTCGCTTGGCCGAGAGCGCCAGCTTGCCGGCGCCGTCCTTGGCGAGATCGAGCACGCTGTTGATGACATCGAGCAGATGCCGTCCGCTGCGATGGATATCCTGCGCATACTCCAGATAACGCGGCGTCAGCGTGCCCAAGATCTGTTCCGCCATGATTTCGGAAAATCCGATGATCGCATTCAGCGGTGTGCGCAGCTCATGGCTCATGTTTGAAAGGAAGCGCGTCTTGGCGGCGCTGGCTTCCTCGGCTTGCAGTTTCGCGGCTCGATAGCGCTCCTCACGCTGTTTTATGTCGGTGAAGTCGCTGAGAAAAACGATCATTCCGTCGTCGCTCGTGCGGCTGAAGGTGAAGCGCAGCCACCGGCCGTCCGCGAGCTGCCGTTCCGCGGTCGCAAGCACGCCACTGTCGGACGGCACAAGATCGATGAGCGAGGCTTCCTGTTCGAGTTCAGCCTCGGATTGCGTCTGCATCTCATGCAGCGCAGCGGTCATGGAACGGCCGACCGCGATTTCCTGCCCAAGATCGGGAAAGAACCGGGATACTTCGCTGCTGGAGATCGCAATGATCCCGTCGGCATCGGAGAGAATGACGCCCTCCCCGGAGCTCTCGATGGCGTCCATCAGACGATTCTCGGCGGAATGCGCCCGCGCCTTTTCCCGCGCGATGTGCGCGGCGATGCTCGTCTGCATCACGGTCATCGATTTCAGCAACGCGCCGGTTTCGTCGCGGCCTCCGCGAGGGATGCGCGTATTGAGCTCGCCGGCCGCGATGCGATCTGCGACCCGCGCGGCAGCCGAAAGGGGATGCGCAATACGCCTCCGGAGAAACAGAGTGATCCCTCCGGTCATGATGATGGCGATGCCCGTCCCCAGGAGAACGGCATAGCCGAACTTCTCGATCCTCTTTACGGCATCGCGGCGGCCGATGAATCCATGATCCGCATTCAGCTCGACGAGCATGTCGAATTCGTCGAGAATCTCTTCATTGAGTTTCGCGAGGTCGGGCACCGCTCCATGCGCGACAGCTTGATGGCGCATCTGTTGCCACTGCTCCACAAGAGCGTTGATCTTTTTGATAGTGCCGCGTTCGTCCGTGGCGGGCGATCGATCTCGTGCAACCTCGAGATCTTCGGCAAGCGTTTCGGCAAGCGCATCGATTTTCTTCGCGAGCAACGGTCGCTGCTCTGCTGTGCCGTATTGCGCCTGAAGTGCGAGGTTTTGCATCTGCAAAAAATCAACGCTCGCGGCGCGCGCGAAGTTGATGGCCATCATCGGTTTGTCGTAAGTGTCAGCGACGATTGTGCGCGAAGTTTGCAGCACGGCGCGCGCGTACACGCCCAGCCCCGCGACGATGATGCTCATCGCGAAGAATGCAGCGAATATCTTCGTGCCGATCGAATGTCTGAGCGCAGCGCGGCCCACGACGAGCCCCTTATACTTCAGGCGCTATTTTGGATTACTTAACCTTTATAGAGGCTTAAGTGCCGATTACTTGACGTGAACAATCAGCAGCATTTTCGGGTGAATATGACACCGAACCTCAAACTCACCGGGCTTGGGGAAAGGGATCGAAATATTCTGCCCCGGCGGCTGTTCATCGGAGTCGAAGCTCATCTGTGCCGAGTTGACGTAGATTTGGTGGATGAATTCGTCCTTGTTGCTGATTTGAACGACATCGCCCGGGTGGATGGTGATTTCGCCGGGCACAAAGCTGCGCCCTTGCTGGGCGACCTGCACCGTTGCAGCGCTCGCGGCCGCAGAAATGGCGACCGACATTGCCGCCGCCCCGATGAGAGCCGATAGGGTTTTCATCGTGTCACGATCTCTTTCTGCTTCGGCGCCAGCCGGGCCAGCAACCTGTTCTGCGTTGCAAATGGAATCTGCGCGTCGTCCATGCCCTTTTGCAGGTCCTCGACCAGCGCATTGAAGTCCGCATTCTGCAGATGCATGCCCTTGTGAATGACGCGCATGTCTCTGCTGCCCTTGTAAACATCGGGGCCACCCGCGGTCATCTGGAAGTAGTTCACCAGCATGCCCTTCAATCGCTCGATATTTGTATCGGCAAAGTGCTCCTTGATGCGATCGTCGGCAAGTATATGCGTCATCATGTGATCGACGATCTGCGTGATGCCCGGACGCTGGCCGAGATCCTGATACAGCACATCATCAGCACTCGCGATGCCGGGTATTCCGCAAAGAATCGCGAACACGGCAACGAGAACGATTTTTCCAGTCTTCATGAAAATCCCCGTGCTCAGAAGCCGCCCTGCAGCGACAGGTAGATGCCATGCTGGTGGTCTTTGATGACGATGTTGCCGAGATCGAGATAAGCGGCCGTCAGCGAAATGTTCTTGTTCAGGAAATATGCGGCGAACAGATCCCAGCTGTCGTCTTCCGTCGCGATGCCCAGATTGTCCGGCTTGCTGCGATATTCGGCGCCGAGCGCGAATTTCCTGCTCACGAGATAGGCCGCGGAGCCTTCGAACTGGGTTGAATAGTCGCCGTGCTTGTCTCCGCCGAAACCGAGAATGCCGAACTGATTGGCCTTGGTTTCGCGCAACGTCGCATCCACCAGCAGGCTTTCCGCCAGAAAGAGCTTGGTCGCAGCGATGTAGTAATCCGTGCCGCTGTCCGATTTTCCGCCGATCGCGTGGATAATCGCACCGCGGTTGTTGTGCTTGTATTGAACGCCGACAGCGATCTGCGGCAGCCAGCTATCCTGATCGTACACGGCATCACCGGCGATCTTCACCTTCGCGCCATACACATCCATGTCGAATTTGAAGTTCTTACCGAGGCCGAGTGCAGCGCCGACATCCTGGGTGTTGAAGGTCGCATGCGCATAAGAAAGCTCGACCCGATCGAAGAGCCCGATCGCGGCGCCTTCCGACCAGAGCGAATAGTCGTTCACATCGACATAGGTGACGTGACCGTTGATGCCGACGCCGTCACGCGTGCCGTAGCCGGAGATCAGTGCCCACGCCGACAGGCCGCCGCCGCCCGCGCCTTCGAGCTGGCTCACGCCGCCCGTCGCGAGGAGCTTGCCGGAATCGAACATCGCCATGCCTTTGTCGAGCAGGGAGCCGTCCGGTGTTGCGTCATCGGCAAAAGCCGACGACGTCATCGCCAGGCAAAGAAGTGCTGCTGGGAAAACGCGCGCAAACATGGGTGCCCCGGTGGAATACGCCGGCAGCCTGCTTACGCGGTATATGGTTAATTTTTGATGGAAGGTACGGCACCGCACAATCGCTCATGCGGCGCCTCCCTTGATAGCACTGGATTATTTGTGCTTGTGCGTGTCGCGCCAGTCCTGAACGGCCTGCATCGTGAGGCTGACGTGATTGTCAGGCTCCAGGTTCGTATAGACGAACGCGATCTTGTGATCGGGCGTGATCACATAGGACGTGCGGTTGGAATATTCCGGCTTCTGCGGCAACACCACGTCGTACGCCTTGATCACTTTCTGATCGGCATCGGCGGCGACGGCGAATTTGTTGCGGCACTCGACAGATGAGAACTCCGTCACGCGATCGGCATTGCCGGCGGTCACGCCGATCAACGTCGCACCGAGCTTGTTGAAGCGATCCGTTGCTTCGGCGAACTCATGCGCTTCGATCGTGCAGCCCTTCGTGAAGGCTGCCGGGAAGAAATAGAGGACGACGGGACCCTTCTTCAGCGCGACGTTGAGCGAGAAATTGAATTCCTTGCCGCCGAGTGCTGCTTTGATCGCAAAGTCGGGCGCTTTGTCGCCAAC
>JBQCJO010000583.1:0-2492 GCA_051952735.1 Rhizomicrobium sp. | reverse complement strand
CCTTGATCGTCCCACGTCGGGCACGTACCGCCTCGACGGCCAGGACATCAGCCGCCTGGATCGCATCGCCCTGGCGCACCTGCGCAACAAGAAGCTCGGCTTCGTCTTCCAGGGCTTCAACCTGCTGAAGCGGACAACGGCGGCCGAGAATCTCGAATTGCCGCTGGTCTATCGCGGCGTGCCCAAGGCGGAACGCCATGCGGCGGCCATGAAAGTTCTCGAGCAGGTCGGACTTTCCAACCGCGCGCACCACACCTCGGCGGAACTGTCGGGCGGACAGCAGCAGCGCGTCGCCATCGCACGGGCACTGGTGACAAATCCATCCGTGGTCTTCGCGGATGAGCCGACGGGCAATCTCGACAGCCAGAAAAGTCACGAAATCATGTCGCTTCTGCGCAAGCTGAACGACGAGAATGGCATCACCATCGTTCTGGTCACGCATGAAAAGGACGTCGCCACCTATACCAAACGGCAAGTGCGTTTCCATGATGGCCGGATCGTGTCCGACACCGCGAAGGGGACCGCATGATCGCGAACGCATTCCTTCTGGCGCTGCGCGAGATACGCAACAATCTGATGCGCGCTGCGCTCACCACGCTCGGCATCATCATCGGCGTCGGGGCGGTGATCGCGATGGTGTCGCTCGGGACTGCGGCAACCAAGGGCGTGACGACCGAGATCGCCAATATGGGGCGCAATCTGCTTGTGATCATCCCCGGTTCGCGCCGCGGGCCACCGATGGGCTCAACACCTTTCACCGTGGCAGACGCGGATGCCATCGCGAGAGAGATTCCCGGCCTCGCCGCCGTGGCGCCGGAAGCCGAGCAATCCGCCATCGCCGTGAACGGCAGCAAGAACCACTCCACGCAGGTGACCGGTTCCACCAACGCTGTATTCGTGGCGCGCGACTGGCATGTGATCGAAGGCCGCCAGTTCACCTTGGGCGAGATGCGCAGCGGCAAGGCCGTTTGCGTCATCGGCGAAACGGTTCGCAAGGAACTGTTCGGCGCCGCCAACCCCATCGGCGAGAAAATGCGGCTGAACAAGATTTCCTGCGAAGTGATCGGCCTTCTGGAATCCAAGGGCCAATCGACCTTCGGACAGGATCAGGACGACATCGTCGCCATGCCCATCTCGGCGGTGCAGCGGCGGCTTGCCGGCAACACAAACGTCAACGTCATTCTCGTGTCGGCACAGAACGCCAACGATGTTTCGCACATCAAGGGGCAGGTCGAGCGGCTGATGCGCGAGCGGCGGCATCTGGTAGCTGGCGTGGACGACAATTTCGACGTCAATGACATGCAGGAGATCGCGCGCACCGTGGAATCCACCACCGCGATCCTAACCGCCTTCCTCTCTGCCGTGGCGGCTGTCAGCCTGCTTGTCGGCGGCATCGGCATCATGAACGTGATGCTGGTGTCCGTGACGGAGCGCACGCGCGAGATCGGCATCCGCCTCGCCATCGGCGCGCGCGAGCGCGACGTGCTGCTTCAGTTCCTGATCGAGGCCGTGGTGATGAGCGCTCTGGGCGGCATCATCGGAATCATCATCGGCCTGTCGGGATCGGCGACGGCCGCGCACTTCTTGAAATTGCCCTTCGTCTTCCAGCCCGGCGTGGTCTTCATCGCCGTGCTGTTCTCCGCGGGCGTCGGCGTGGCGTTCGGCTATTTCCCGGCACGCCGCGCCGCGCGCCTCGATCCGATCGAGGCGCTACGGCACGAGTGATCAGTCATCGCCTTTATGACGGCTCTTCGGCGGCGCGGGCGGCGCCGGAGGTGCCGGTGGCGCGCTCACATTGGACGGCGGAGCCGGAGGTGCCGGCGGAGCGGGATAGCGATGGCTGCCATCCTCGCTACCGATATGGATATCGCCCATGCCGCTGGAGCTGAGATGCCCCTGATAGGCGTTGATCCAGACATCACCGGAACCGATGGAGCTGAGCGTCGGATTGACGGCCATGCCGCCGAACGACAGATCGCCACCGCCGACCATCGAAACCTTGAGCGGATCGGCTTTGCCGCCGGCAATCGAGACATCGCCACCACCGGCCATCGAGACCGTGACGGGACCGTTCACATTGCCGACCCTGAGATCGCCGGAACCGGCGATATTCGCGTTCAGGCCGCCACCGACATTGGTGATCGAGCTGTCGCCAGAACCTGCAACGGTGATCACCGCCGCGCCGCTGACATTGCCCACGCGCACATCGCCCGAGCCGGCGATGTCGAGCGAAAGAGAACCTTGCACGCCGGTGACACTGATGTCGCCGCCGCCTACCACTTTAAGCTTGGCATCGCTGACGCGGCCGACGCGCACATCGCCCGTGATCGTCTCGACATAGATGTGGCCATTCGTGTCGCCGATGGAGAGATCGCCAATCATGCGCTTGGCATTCACGTCACTACCCTTGGGGACCGTCACCCAAACGCGCACGCGCTGATCATCGCCCACATCGGAATAGTCAAACCACTTGCTGACGTCCCAGACGTTGA
>JBQCJO010000582.1:0-4179 GCA_051952735.1 Rhizomicrobium sp. | reverse complement strand
AACGATATCGAGCTCGTCGGTCCCGCCGTTCGCATTGATCTGCGCGCTGCCGACGCCGGGCACGGCCTGCAATCGCGGCAGGACGACATCTTTCAGGAACTGCACATAGTCGTTCACGTCGCGCTTGTTGCCAGGCAGCTCCTGCATGAACACATAGAGCAACGTGGCGTTGGCGTTCTGCGTGCTCGCTAGCTGAATGAACGGTTTCTGCGCGTCGGCTGGGAGGGCAGGCACACGGTTGAGGCGTCCCACCACATCGACCAGCGTGCTGTTCATGTCGGTGCCGAGCGCGAAGGTGAGCTGGATGTAGCCGCCGCCATTGCCGGCGAAGCCTTCCATCTGCTGCAGGCCAGGAATGCCCTGAAGCACGTCCTCTTCCGGCTGGAGTATCTGCGCTTCGGTCTCGCGCGGCGTTTCCGAACGCCAATCGGTTTCAATACCGATCGTTGGACGATCGATATCGGGGAATAGCTGCACGGGAAGCGATTCCAGTGCGAACACACCAAAGAGAATAGTGACCGCTATCCCAACCGCCACGGCGGCCGGATTCTTGATGCTTATCGCAGTCAGTGCCCGCATCGCTCCCTCACCGGCAAATCACTGCGTCCCCAAGGTGCCTGTAATCCCCAACGAATGTGGCCTCACAAGGGCGTGAGACAACATGAAAAGTTATGCAGAAATGGAGTGCCCCACCGGCGTGAGTAACGGGGAAACCAACTAGCGCTTTCGAAATGCCAAGCCCGCCGCGCTATGCTAGAAACCCACTAGTGGCGCAGGAGCCAAAGCAATGCCGATCCGATTGAAGGTGAATGGCGTTAGCCATGACCTGGACGTTGAGCCGGATGCACCACTCCTTTGGGTCATACGGGACGAGATCGGCCTCACCGGCACCAAATTCGGGTGCGGCATTGCACAATGCGGCGCCTGCACGGTCCATGTGAACGGACAGGCTCAGCGCAGTTGCGTGACGCCTGTCGCCTCGGTTGCCGATGCCGAGATCACGACGATCGAAGGCCTCGGCGCCGCCGGCCTGACGCCGGTTCAGAAAGCCTGGATAGAGCATCAGGTCCCTCAATGCGGATACTGTCAGTCGGGCATGATCATGGCCGTGAGTGCTTTGCTCCAGACGAACCCGCATCCAACCGACGACGACCTTGCAAACGCCATCACAAACATCTGCCGTTGTGGTACCTATCCGCGCATCCGTGGCGCGGTTCGTGGGCTCGCACAGGTCTGATTGCGATCAGACGCAGCGCAAATCCCCTCTAAAAGTCGAGTGAACGATAGTTAAAGCGTACCGGCAAAGCCTTGCAGCAACATATTAATCTACCTAGTATTTTTCCGGGCGTTTGGGTTGGGGATTTCCATGCTGTTGCGTTGCTTGGCAATGGGTGCGTTTGCGCTCCTTACGATCTCGAGTGCCGCTTCGGCAGACGATTCTCGGCAGAACACGAAAGACCGGATCGCCTACTTCCAGTCCAAGAACATCTTCCATTCCGGCTTGCGCGGCACCCATACGATCGCGCTGACCTTCGATGACGGGCCAAATGCCAACACCTCGGCGGTTCTTGACGTTCTGAAAGCGCAGAACGTCAAGGCGACGTTCTTCATCGTCGGCAAGATGGCCGCGAGATATCCGGATGTGTTGAAGCGCATCGCCGCCGAAGGACATCTGCTTGCCAATCACAGCGCGACGCATGCGCTCTTGGGTAAGAGATATGTCCGTCACCCCGAAATGCTGATCGAGCAGATTCGAGAAGTGGACAATTATATCCGTCCTCTCATGCCATCGAACGCGAAGTTCTATTTCCGCGCGCCTTACGGTACATGGCGGCCGCAACATGCGGCGGTGCTGAACGCCGATCCGGTGCTCAAGCGATATGTCGGTCCCATGTATTGGGATGTTGGAGGCGACATCGCGATGAGTTCCGACGGTTATATCCTCAGCTCCGCCGACTGGGATTGCTGGCATCGCCGCTGGGATGCCGAGAAATGCGCCAAAGGTTACGCGCGCGAAATCCGCCGCAAAGATGGTGGCGTGGTGCTCATGCACTGCATCCATCATCAGTCCGCAGAACTCGTCGCTGACGTGATTCCGGCGCTGGAGGAAGAAGGCTACAAATTTGTTCGGCTGGATCAGGTGCCGGACTACAAGCAGTACGAAACACCGAATGCGCCTGCCATCGCCATCGCATCGGCAGGCGGCACATCGGCCACCGGACGCTGAGGCAGACTATTGGCGGATGGGGTGAGATTCGAACTCACGGGACCCTTGCAGGCCCGCCGGTTTTCAAGACCGGTGCCTTAAACCGCTCGGCCACCCATCCGTCCGCGTTCCCGTAAGCCCAACTGCGAAAGCGCGCAAGCATGCGGTTGAAGCTTCCGCGCTCCATCGCTTACCGTGTTTCGGCTCGGGGTAAATGATTCCACCGAATGCTCGAAAACGCGCGCAGAATAGGAGTGATCGTTGCTGCAGCCGCCTTGGCGGCGGCATGCGCTTCGACGCCGCCTCCCGGCGGGGGGGGAGTCCGTCTGCCGCCCAATGCCGGCGTGTACAAGGTCGGAAATCCGTATCAGATCGACGGCACCTGGTACTATCCGCACGAACAACCCGACTATGACGAGACCGGAATCGCCTCCTGGTATGGCCCGACCTTCTACGGCCACCACACCGCGAACGGCGAGATGTATGACGGCACCGAGCTGACTGCCGCTCATCGGACGCTGCCGATGCCCGTCAATGTGCGGGTGACCAATCTCGATAACGGTCGCTCGATCGTCGTGCGCGTGAACGATCGCGGCCCCTATGCGAAGGGCCGCATCATCGACCTGTCGGAAGCTGCGGCCCGTGAACTCGACGTCATCCGCTCCGGAACGGCGCGCGTGCGCGTGACGTATGTCGGTCGTGCGGATACGGCGGGCGGAGCACCGCCGCCGCCGGAAACCCCACCGGAAATCGTGGCTGCGGTTCCTCCGGCGCCGACAACGAAGGTGGATACCTCCGCGCTGAATGTCGTGCCGGGTGCGACCGTTGCGCCGCCTGTTCAAGTCGCCAGTCTGCCGCAGCCCAGCGCGGCCTTTTCCGTTCCACCGCCGCCGCCCGATACGCAAGTCACGGGAGAAGTGAAAAAAGTACCTGTTCCCGCTGTGACGCATTTGTATGTGCAGGTCGGCGCGTTTTCGAGCGAGGCGAATGCGATGCGGCTGCAAGCGCAATTTTCGGGTGCCGGAAATCTGGAAGTTTCGCCGATCACCCGGAACGGGAAGCCATTGTTCCGCGTGCGAAGCGGCCCTTACGATAATGTCGCAGACGCGGACGCGGCGTTGGCCCGACTATCCGGTCTTGGTAGTAACGATGCGCAGATCGTGGTTGATCAATAACCTGTCTGCCGAATCAGTCCAGCCTGGGAGAGTTCCGTCGATGCGGATTCCATTCGTTTTTGCACTCCTTGCCACACTGGCCTTCACAGCGCCGGCACAAGCGGCGCTGAATACAACGGCAGAACATGCCTTGCTGATGGACGGTGACGGGCAGGTGCTGTGGGCGAAAGCTGCTTACGCGCCGATGCCGCCCGCATCGATGAGCAAGCTGATGACGATCGATCTGCTGTTCAGCCGCCTGAAGGACGGCCGCGTTCATCTCACGGACAAATTCCCCGTTTCGGAAGCTGCTTGGAAAACGGGCGGCTCAAAAATGTTTGTTTCCGTCGGCAGTCAGGTGCCGGTGGAGGATCTTATCCGCGGCATCATCATTCAATCGGGCAACGATGCTTGCGTGGTGGTCGCCGAAGCGCTCGGCGGCACCGTGGACGGCTTTGTCGCCATGATGAACAAAAGAGCGAAGGAACTGGGTCTGACCAATTCCCATTTCGTCAATCCGGACGGGTTGCCCGATCCTCCGGGACAACTGATGTCGGCGCTGGATCTGGCAAAGCTGGCGCGCCATCTGATCACGGCCTATCCGCAGTACTACCATTACTTCGGCGAACGCAGTTTCGTCTGGAACGGCATCACGCAGCAGAACCGCGACATGGTGCTGGACAAACTCGACGGCGCGGACGGTCTCAAGACCGGCCACACCGACGCGTCCGGTTATGGTATTACCGCGTCGGCCAAGCGCGGCGATCAGCGCCTTATCCTTGTTCTGAACGGATTGCGTTATCCCGATCTCGCAAATTC
>JBQCJO010000581.1:0-7167 GCA_051952735.1 Rhizomicrobium sp. | reverse complement strand
AGAAGCGAAGAAACCGCGGATCCTTTTCGAAATAAGCAACGTAGTCGAAGCGGCTGCGAAATCCGAGCTTGTGCGGATTGTCGTCAACCACGACGATATCGGGAAACTCCACCGACAATCGCGCAATCTCGGTTTGCGCCTGACGCCGCCCGGCCGCGGCCGCCACGGATGAACCGGCTTCGACCGCACCCGGCAACAGATAGAGGCAACAGGCCGGCGCACGCCACACCGCGCCGCTTTTGACGATCCCGGGATGGATGTCCCGCGGCGATGTGATGAATGCGTACACGCTATGGCCCTCGAACGCCGCTGAGAGCGCGGCAACACGGGCGCGTGTGCCATCGCCATCCGCGATCTGCGCAACGGCATTCTGCGATCCCGCCACAAGCACCATCGCCAGCCCTGCGAATGCCATCAAAGATTTCTGCGACAAACCCTGAGCGGCAACGGCAACCGACACGAATGCCAGCGCGGGATACATCTGATAGGCCCATCCCTTGGACTGCACGAGGCAGGCGATGGCGGCTCCCAAACCGGCAACCGCAATGCCTTGCGCGGCAAGTGGCATCCGGCGTTGGGAATTTGCCATCGCAACAAGACCGAAACCGAAAACGATGGGCGCCAGTTTCAACAAAAGCTGAAGCGCAACCTCGGCGAAGGGCGAGTTATAAGCGCCATAACCCACCGCGGCGCGGGGAACGACCAAAGCGATATAGTCCGGCGCAAAGAAAATAACGGCGAGGAGATAGCCGATGCCCACCGTAGCCAGCGCTACGGTCTCGGTTCGAATAAAGCTCAGACCGCGCGCATGGGACCAGCGCCAAGCCTCGACGAGCAGCGGAATAAACAGAAAGTAAGGCTTCAGGCAGAACCCCACGCCCGCCACCGCGCCGACAAGGACGCGCAACTTCGGTGAAAGCCCGACGCGCTCGATCCGCGCGGCAGTGCATACATAAGGCAGCGCCAAAATCGCCATCAGATGCTCGCGCTGCCCGAAGTCGTAACCCGGCATGAACATCAGCGCCCACGCCGCGAACGACGCGAACAGCCATGGAGGCGATGGCCGCGTTTCCGCCGCGACATGCAGAGCGATGAGAATGCTTGCGCTACCGATAACTGCCACAAAGACTGAAAAGGATAAGGAGGCCGACAATCCCGTCGCCTGCGACAGCAATACCGGTATCGCGGTCAGCCACCACGCGAGGGGCGGATTGACGTCATCCACACCACTTCCGAAGCGTGCGCCGTGCAGGAGACGTTGCGCGCCTTCCCATATCCAGGCGACATCGTGGTTGAGAGGCAGCGTGCCGTGCCAGGCAATTGTCGCTACGGCGGCGAACAGGACGATGGCCGTTGCCCGTCCATCATGCGCCTCGGAAGGCACCGCGCCCGGCACGCTCTGCGCAATCGCCATTGCGCCCTCCGCGCCGCGTCTCGCAACGCATCAAAACCCTTCCCACTTAAGGATATATTAAGCCTGACTTGATCGGATGGCAGGGGACGATTCTGCCCCGCCGAGCGGTAGCCCTGCCGATGCGTTCAACCACACCGCGCTATAGTTTCATCATCCCTGTCTGGAACGAGGAGGAGGTTCTCCCCCAACTGCTCCAGCGCATGGATGACATACTCGCGCAGCTCGACGACAGCGCGGAAGTGATCTTCGTCAACGACGGCAGCTCCGATCTCAGTTCACTGATGCTCGAAGCAGCGGCGCGCAAAAATCCGATCTACAAAACGATCCATCTCTCCCGCAATTTCGGTCATCAGATCGCGATCACCGCAGGCATGGACATGGCGGAAGGCAAAGCCATCATCGTCATGGATGCCGATCTGCAGGATCCGCCCGATGTCGCCTTGAAGCTGATCGATGCGTGGAAGGCCGGCAACGACATCGTCTATGCCCAGCGCGTTTCGCGCGACGGCGAGACGTGGCTCAAGAAATTCACGGCGCATGTTTTCTATCGCTTTCTGCGCCGGCTCACCCGCGTGGACATTCCGCCCGACACCGGCGATTTCCGCCTGATCGACCGCAAGGTGCTTGAAGCTTTCCGCCGTATGCCGGAGCGCGATCGCTTCGTGCGCGGCATGTTCGGCTGGCTCGGATTCCGCCAGACCGCTGTCCCGTTCGCGCGCGAGGCACGCGCCGCCGGCAAAACAAAATATTCGTGGGCAAAGATGCTGCGTCTCGCCTTCGACGGCGTCTTCGGCTTTTCGGATTTGCCCTTGCGCATGGCGCTGTGGCTTGGCTTCGCGGTGTCCGCCGTCGCGCTGGCGTACGGCGCCTACATCGTGGCGCTGCGCATTTTCGCCGGCAACATGGTGGACGGCTGGGCCTCCACCGTGGTGATCCTCTCGCTGCTGGGCGGCATGAACCTGATGATGACTGGTATCGTGGGTATCTATGTCGGCCGCATCCACACCGAGGTGAAGGGCCGCCCGCTTTACATCGTCGATCGCGCCACGGGCTTTGAAGCGAATGCCGCACGGCTGCCGGAAGCGGACGAACTTCCGTCCGAATGGAAAGCGCGGCAGCGCGCATGACCGCCGCCTTCGACAAGCACAGCGCGACCTATCGCGAAACGGTGCAGCAATCCATTGCCGGCCTGGGTGTGTCCTACGATCTGGCAACGGAAGCGAAAGTATCGGTCATTGCCGACATCATCGCGGAACGGCATGGCGAAAAGGCGCGCCTCGATATTCTCGATGTCGGATGTGGCGTCGGTACGCTGCATCGTTCCCTGCGTCCGCTTCAGCGTTCGCTCACCGGCGTCGATGTCTCCGGCAGCAGTATCGCGGAAGCGGCCTCCGCCCAGCCCTGGGCGCGCTATCAGGCTTATGATGGAACGCGGCTGCCGTTCGAAGATGCCAGTTTCGACTTCACGCTGACGGTCTGCGTCCTGCATCATGTCCCACCGGAGCAGCACGCACATTTTCTCGCCGAAATGCGCCGCGTGACGCGGCCTGGCGGCACCGTTTGCGCCATCGAGCACAACCCGTTCAACCCGCTCACGCGCCTCGCTGTCCTGCGCTGCCCGTTCGACGAGGATGCCATATTGCTCCGCTCAGGAACCGCAAAGTCGCTTCTTGCGGGTGCGGGTCTCCTGGATATTTCCGCGCGCTTCTTTCTCGCGCTGCCGTTCCGCCAGCCCGCTGCACGCGCATTTGAACGCGGGTTGAAAAGCGTGCCGCTCGGCGCGCAGTACGCTGTTGCAGGTCGGGTCGCCTGACGATGCTGTCCATGCGCCTTTTCCGTTTCACCAGCGTCGGCATCGCGAGCACGCTTTGCTACGCGATCATCGCGCTCGCCTTGACAAGCTGGTTTCACCGCTCCGCCGTCGAAGCGTCCATCGTCGCCTACGCCATTGCGGCGCTGCTGTCCTATTTCGGTCATCGCCTCATTACGTTCCGGTCGACAGGCGATCACCTGCGCGAGGCGCCACGCTTTGGCGCTTTGGTTCTCTGCGGATATGCGCTCGCACTCGCCATCCCGCTGCTTTTTGGCCAGGTTCTGAACTGGCCGCCAGTGGCCTCCATCCTGCTCACCTGCATCGCGATCCCGCTCGCGAACTATGTGCTGATGGCGCGCGTCGTCTTCACGGGCGCCGATCTCTCCCGCGGTTGACCGCCGGAGCGTGGCTCCCGTCCCGCAAATCGCGCTAAACTGGCTCCATGCACGGCTCAAGACCGATCACGCCCGAATTGTTGTTGCAGGCCTATCGCGCCGGAATTTTTCCGATGGCGGAGCGCCGCGGCGACACGAGCCTGTTCTGGGTTTCGCCGGATGCGCGCGGAATCTTTCCGCTCGACAAATTCCATCTGCCGCGCCGCCACGCCCGGACCGTGCGCAGTGACCGCTTCACCAAGAAGAACGACACGGCGTTCGAAGACGTCATGCGCGCGTGCGCCGCGCCCGCGCCGGACAGGGATGAAAGCTGGATCAACGACGAGATCCTTTCGCTCTACACCGCGCTTCACAAAATGGGTCATGCCCATTCGGTCGAAACCTGGCGCGACGGCGAACTGGTCGGCGGCCTCTACGGCGTGAAGATCGGCGGGGCCTTCTTCGGCGAAAGCATGTTCTCGAGAGAACGCGACGCCAGCAAGGTGGCTCTCGCGCATCTCGTCGCGCGCCTGAAAGTCGGACGCTTCCAACTGCTGGATGCGCAATTCATCACCAGCCATCTGGCGCAATTCGGCGCTATCGAGATTCCGCGCGATATCTATCTTGTGCTGCTCGCCGCCGCGCTGGAGCGCGATGCGGACTTCTACTGGCCGGAATCTTCCGGCAGTTCCGGCATCGCTTCCTTGGATGTCGCGTCCGGCGACGTCGCCTTGACGGTCGATGTGGATGCGATCACGGGCAATTGCTGGCCAGGCTGGTTGGTCGCGCAGCTCATCACCCAGACGTCGTAAAGCGGGTGCTGCAATGCGTTCAGCGACGGGCTGGACGCCAGCATCCATCCGGAAAACACCTGCCGTGCATCCTGATCGGGACGATGATCCTCGATCTGCACGAACGCCGTCGTCTCCGGCGGCTCGGTGATCGGTGTCGAATAGCAATAGCGCGCGGTGACCGTCAGCGTCGCGTAGTGCACGGGCACGCCTACCGGCGCGAGGATGTTCGCGGGCCGCCCTGTGATCTTGTCCAGCCCGCGCATGATGATCATGCGCTTGACGCCATCCTTGCCGGGAATGGCGGTATTGAGTGCCGCCTGCTCCACCTTGGCCATCGGATTGTAGGGCTGCGGAATGACAAGCTTCGCCGCGGGTGGCGGCGTCACGGGCTTGTAGGGCGACGCCGGTTGCGCGGGCGCTGTGGCAGCCGGCTGCGCAGCGCTGCCCGGTGTTGCCGCAGTGGCGGGCTTGGCCGGCGCAGGCGCGACCTGCGCATTCGTCTGCGCGGTTTGCGCGAGCGCCGATGTTGCAGCGAGAAAAGCAGACGCGGTCAGGACACCGGCAAATTTCATTTGCTGCCGCCGCCCATCACGGCACGGCCGATCAGGCCCATGACATCCACCGCGCCTTGCGTGTTGGTGAGTTCGCCGCCCTGCGCAACCATGGTGGTGCTGCCGCCGGGCTGAATGGCGACGTAGTTGCTGCCGAGGAATCCGCTGGAGGTGATCTTCACCGCGGAGTCATCCGGAATCTTCACGTCGTTGCGGATCGAAAGATGCGCGACGGCGTAATAGGTCTTCGGATCGAGCGACAATCCCGACACCGTTCCCACCTTGATGCCATGCAGGCGCACATCGGTGCCGTTGGCGATGCCGTCGGCGCTGGAGAAGCGCGCGGTCACGTCGTAACCGGCCACGCTGCCGGAGCCGGTGCTGGTGTAAGCAAAGAAAAGAAAGCCCGCGGCCACTGCGACCACGATGGCGCCGATCAGCGTTTCGACGGTGTTGTTGTTGGCCATTATTCGGGTGTCCATGCTTCGTAGTCGCCGGTCGCCGCCGGGCGCTCGCCGGAGCGCGCCAGCGAGCCTTGCGGGCGCAGCGCCGTATCGGTGCCGGTCTGGTTCGGAATGTGGGTCTTTTCCCACGTCCTTGTCTTGAACGGCGCCTTGGTCGGCGGTTCCTTGAAGGTGTGGTGCAGCCAGCCATGCCAATCCGGCGGCACGCGCGAGGCTTCCACGGTGCCGTTGTAGACGACCCAGCGGCGCTTGCCGTCCTTGGTCTGATAGTAGCGATTGCCGAATTTGTCGGTGCCCACCGGTTGGCCGGAGAACCAGGTCGTCATCAGCGTGCCCAGCGTGGCGCTGCGCCACCAGGCGAAGATCATGATGAAAAGGGACTTCAACGAGGCCATGGGTTCAGACACCAGATTCGCGTGCGCGCGCAATATAAGTAACCGGCTCCAAGAGCGCCATTGTGGCGAAAGGTGCTGCCTTCCGACTCGAACTTCCGCATGAAATTCGTTTCAGATGGGTGACAGGCCGCGACTGGGATGTGGATGGATTGGGGATCGCTCTTGCGGAACCGAAAAAAATTTTGCGGCCGGTCCCCCGTTAACCGCTTGACACCACCTTTACCGAAGAAAATAGCCGTTGTGCACAGCACAAGATTTGGTGGTTAAGAGCCAGTTAACCACTTTTGGTCTTGCACCCCTTCCCCAACGCTGGCCATACTTCGTGCCTGTCGCTGATCGCGGCACAACATCTAGGACGAACCACTATCGGACGTCCGGGGCAGCCACGCGCAAAAGCGCCCCCGGCGACAGGATAGCTGTCCCCAAAATGTTGGCTCCGATCGGCTCGACAGGGGGCCAACAACCAGACCGCCGGGGACAACTTCCATGCGTATTCGTCGCCAATTCACCACCGAAGGCCACTCCGCTTACGAGGGCATCGCATTCCGCAAAACCTCGAGCGAGATCAAGAATCCCGATGGCTCGGTGGTGTTCAGTCAGGGCGACATGGAAGTGCCGGAAGACTGGTCGCAGGTCGCGTGCGACGTCCTCGCGCAGAAGTATTTCCGCAAAGCCGGCATCCCCGCGAAGTTGAAGGCCGTTCCTGAGAAAGACGTTCCGGAATGGCTGTGGCGCAAGGAAGCCGATGGCGACGAGCGCGTCGGCGAAAGCTCCGCCAAGCAGGTCTTCGACCGCCTCGCCGGCACCTGGACCTATTGGGGCTGGAAGGGCGGCTATTTCGACAAGGAGGCCGATGCCCGCGCCTTCTTCGACGAGATGTGCTTCATGCTGGCGACGCAGAAAGCCGCGCCGAACAGCCCGCAATGGTTCAACACCGGCCTGCACTGGGCCTATGGCATCGATGGCCCGAGCCAGGGCCATTACTACGTCGATTTCCAGACCGGTCGTCTGGTGAAGTCGCAATCCGCTTACGAGCATCCGCAGCCACACGCCTGCTTCATCCAGTCCGTCTCCGACGATCTGGTGAACGACGGCGGCATCATGGATCTGTGGACCCGCGAGGCGCGGCTGTTCAAATACGGTTCGGGCACCGGCACGAACTTCTCCAATCTGCGCGGCGAAAACGAGAAGCTTTCGGGCGGTGGCAAGTCCTCCGGCCTGATGAGCTTCCTCAAGATCGGCGACCGCGCGGCGGGCGCGATCAAGTCCGGCGGCACCACGCGCCGCGCCGCGAAGATGGTCATCGTCGACGTCGATCATCCCGATATCGAGCAGTTCATCGAGTGGAAGGTGATCGAAGAG
>JBQCJO010000580.1:0-12753 GCA_051952735.1 Rhizomicrobium sp. | reverse complement strand
TAATATGGCTGCCGAGAAGAAGAGCGCCGGTCGCGCCCGCAAGAAAGAAAAGAAGAATGTCGTCGTTGGCGTCGCGCACGTTGCCGCCACGTTCAACAACACGATCATCACGATCACCGACACGCAGGGCAACGCCGTGTCCTGGTCGTCGGCCGGCATGATGGGCTTCAAGGGTTCGCGCAAATCCACGCCGTATGCGGCGCAGGTTGCCGCGGAAGATGCCGGCAAGAAGGCCGTCGATCACGGCATGCGCACGCTGGAAGTGGAAGTCTCCGGCCCGGGTTCGGGACGTGAGTCCGCGCTTCGCGCGCTGCAGGCTGTCGGCCTGACGGTGACGTCGATCCGCGACGTGACGCCGATCCCGCACAACGGCTGCCGCCCGCCAAAGCGCCGCCGCGTCTAAGAGAGTTTGCTTTCGGAAGTGAGCTTACCCGTCGAACGCAATGGGCATGGTCCGACATGTCCGGGAAACGATGAGGAAATTTTATGTTTCAGAAGAACTGGCAAGAACTGATCAAGCCGCAGAAGTTGAAGATCGAAGCCGGACACGAAGCCGGCAAGACCGCAACGATCACGGCGGAACCGCTTGAGCGCGGCTTCGGCCTGACGCTCGGCAATTCGCTGCGCCGCGTGCTGCTGTCGTCGCTGCAGGGCGCCGCGATCACCTCGATTCAGATCGAAGGCGTGTTGCACGAATTCTCGTCCATCCCGGGCGTGCGCGAAGACGTCACCGACATCGTGTTGAACGTGAAGCAGATCGCGCTGCGCATGCACGCCGAAGGCCCCAAGCGCCTTTCGCTGCGCAAGCAGGGTCCGGGCGAAGTCACCGCCGCCGACATCGCCGCGGTCGCGGACGTCGAAGTCCTCAATCCCGAACTCGTCATCTGCACGCTGGACGAGAAGGTCGATTTCCGCATGGAACTGACCGTTGCCACCGGCAAGGGTTATGTCCCGGCCGATCGCAACCGCCCGGAAGATGCGCCGATCGGTTTGATCCCGGTGGACTCGCTGTTCTCGCCGGTGAAGAAAGTCTCGTACAAGGTCGAGAACACCCGCGAAGGGCAGATCCTCGATTACGACAAGCTGACGATGACTGTTGAAACCAATGGCGCCGTCACGCCGGATAACGCCGTGGCCTATGCCGCGCGCATCCTGCAGGACCAGCTTCAGGTCTTCATCAACTTCGAAGAGCCGCGCGAGCGCGTCGCCGAAGAAGCGAAGCCGGATCTCGCGTTCAACCCGGTCCTCCTCAAGAAGGTGGACGAGCTGGAACTGTCGGTGCGTTCGGCGAACTGCCTGAAGAACGACAACATCGTCTACATCGGCGATCTCATCCAGAAGACGGAAGGCGAGATGCTTCGCACGCCGAACTTCGGCCGCAAGTCGCTGAACGAGATCAAGGCCGTGCTGGCTGAAATGGGCCTGCATCTCGGCATGGAAGTGCCGGGCTGGCCGCCGGAAAACATCGAAGACCTCGCGAAGCGTTACGAGGATCAGTACTAAAGAAAGGGATGGCCGGATCGCGCTGACGCTGTCCGGCCATGACGAGGGTTTAAAGAATGCGCCATCGTAACCAGGGCCGTAAGCTCGGCCGTACCGCGTCTCACCGCAAAGCCATGTTCGTGAACATGGCCGCCGCGCTGATCAAGCACGAGCAGATCACCACCACGCTGCCCAAGGCGAAGGAGCTTCGCCCGGTCGTGGAGAAGCTCGTGACGCTTTCGCGCCGTGGCGCGAAGGATCTTCACGCGCGCCGTCTGCTCGTCGCACAGGTGGGTGACGAGACGCAGGTGCAGAAGCTGTTCGACGTGATCGGCCCGCGCTATGCGAAGCGCCCGGGTGGCTACACGCGCGTTCTGAAGGCGGGCTTCCGTCACGGCGACAACGCCGAGATGGCCGTCATCGAGTTCGTGGATCGCGACGTCGACGCCAAGGGCCAGGACTCCGGTCCGGTCATGGCGCATGACGAAGAGGCAACGGAGGCGTAATTCCTCCGTGCCTGCGGTATGAAATAAGCGAGGGCGGCTGCAAGGCCGCCCTTTTGCGTTCAGGGAGCTGGGAGATGCGATACAGGATCATCGGTGCAGCAGCGGCCGTCATCGTGGCCGCCGGCGTCGCGTTCGCCGCGAGCAAGGACGGCACGCCTTCGGTCGTGGTGCCGCAATCCATGATGCAGATGCAGCTCTCCTTCGCACCGGTGGTGAAGAAGGTCGCGCCGGCCGTGGTGAACGTCTATGCGCGCGCGGTGGTACAGCAGCAGGTCAATCCGCTGTTTGCCGATCCTATGTTCCAGCGCTTCTTCGGCATCACGCCGCAGATGCGCCAGCGCGTGGAGCAATCGCTGGGTTCCGGCGTGATCGTTCGCGCCGACGGCCTGATCCTCACCAACAACCACGTCATCCAGGGCGGACAGGAAATCGTCGTCGCGCTGGCGGACAAGCGCGAGTTCAAAGCCAAGGTCGTGCAGGCCGATGCGCGCCTCGATCTGGCGCTGCTCAAAGTCGACACCAAAGGCGAGAAGCTTCCGACGGTCGCGTTCGGCGATAGCGACAAGGCGCAGGTCGGCGATGTCGTGCTCGCCATCGGCGATCCGTTCGGCGTGGGCCAGACGGTGACGATGGGCATCGTGTCCGCGCAGGCGCGCACGCAATCGGCATCGTCGGATGCGGTTTACATTCAGACCGACGCCGCGATTAACCCCGGCAATTCCGGCGGCGCGTTGGTGACGAGCGATGGCCGTCTGGTGGGCATCAACTCCTCGATCTATTCCAATTCCGGCGGCAGCATCGGCATCGGTTTCGCCATTCCGTCCAATCTTGCGAAACGCTTTGTGGAGGGCACAGCCAGTGGCGCCTCGTTCAAGGCCGCGTGGTTCGGCGCGGAAGGTCAAACCGTCACGGGCGCGATTGCACCGACCGTCGGCCTCTCCAAACCCGAAGGCGTGATCCTCAAAAGCGTCTATCCGAACAGCCCGGCGGCGAAGGCGGGGCTGAAGGTGGGCGATGTGGTGCTCGCGATCGACGGTTATCCGGTGGACGACATGCAGTCGCTCAACTATCGCGTGGCGACGCACAAGCCGGGCGATGGTCCTTCCTTCAAAATCTCGTCGGATGGCAAGGCCCGCGATGTGACGGTGGTGCTGAGCGCGCCGCCCGCGACCGTGCCGCGCGCCGCGGCCACGATCGGGGGACGCAATCCACTGACGGGGGCGAAAGTCGAAAATCTTTCGCCGGCGGTGGCTGCCGAACTCGGCATGGATGACAGCGCGACGGGAGTCGTGATCACCGGCATCGCGCCGGGAACGCCGGCAGCGGGTTATGGCTTCCGTCCGGGTGACATCGTGCGCGGCCTGAACGGCAGGGAAATCCACTCGGTCGCGGAACTCACAAGCGCGCTGGCGGCGTCACAAGGCCATTGGCAACTTGTCGTGGATCGCGGCGGCAGCCGGTTGTCCCTGAGCGTGAATGGCTAGAACGCCGCGCGCGCGTTATGTTCGCGCATGAGCGATCTGTTTGAAGCCGGAGGATTGGACGAGGGCGCGCCGCGCCCGCTGGCCGATCGTCTGCGTCCCAAATCGCTTGCCGAGGTTGTCGGACAGGATCATCTGATCGGGCCGGAAGGGCCTATTGGCCGCATGGTCGCGCAGGGCCGCGCACATTCGATCATTCTCTGGGGACCGCCTGGCACCGGCAAGACGACCATCGCGCGGCTTCTCTCCACGCAGTTCAAGCTGCATTTCGATCAGCTCTCCGCCGTGTTCTCTGGCGTCGCCGATCTCAAGAAGACGTTCGAAGCCGCGCGCCAGCGCCGCCGCGTGGGGCAGGGCACGCTGCTCTTCATCGACGAGATTCACCGCTTCAACCGCAGCCAGCAGGACTCGTTCCTGCCCGTGGTCGAAGACGGCACTGTTGTTCTCGTTGGTGCGACGACGGAAAACCCATCCTTTGAACTGAACGGCGCGTTGCTGTCGCGCACGCAGGTTCTGGTGCTGCGCCGTCTCGATGACGCCGCACTGGAAACGCTTCTCCAGCGCGCGGAAGCGCATTACGGCGAAAAGCTGAAGCTTACCGACGACGCGCGCCAGACCTTGCGCGCGATGGCGGATGGCGACGGGCGTTATCTGCTCAACCTTACGGAAGAAGTTGCGTCACTGAAAGTGGTGAAACCGCTGGACAGCGCCGGCCTCACCGCCGCCGTGCAGCGCCGCATGCCGCTCTACGACAAGAGCCGCGAGGAGCACTACAACATCATCTCCGCGCTGCATAAGTCGATCCGCGGCAGCGATCCCGATGCAGCGCTCTACTGGCTGGCGCGGATGCTGGCCGGCGGCGAACAGCCGCTCTATATCGCGCGCCGGCTGGTGCGCGCGGCCATCGAAGATATCGGGCTCGCCGATCCGCAGGCCGTGGTGCAGGCGCTGGCGGCGAAGGATGTTTATGACTTCCTCGGTTCACCGGAAGGTGAGATCGCGCTGGCGCAGACGGTGATCTATCTGGCGAGCGCGCCGAAATCGAATGCGGTCTACACCGCGCTCGGCGCCGCCAAGCGCGCGGCGCAGGAACATGGCTCGCTGATGCCGCCCGCGCATATTCTCAACGCGCCGACCAAGCTGATGAAGAACCTCGGCTACGGCAAGGGCTACGAATACGACCACGAAGCCGAGGAAGGCTTCTCGGGCCAGAACTATTTTCCGGACGAGATGGAGCGGCAATCGCTCTACCAGCCGCGCGACGTCGGCTTCGAACGCGAAGTCCAGAAGCGCCTCGACTACTGGGCGAAGCTGCGCGCCAAGCGTCAGGAATCCTAGACGTCGGCGATGTTCGCTTCTTCTTCGATCGCGATCTGTGCAACCTGCGCCGGATGTCCGTTCATCTGTGCCGCCAGATAGTGTCCCAGCGCCACCGCCGCCACGCAGCAGACAACCGACACGACGATATTCACGCCCGCGCGCGCCATGGCGCCGCTGCGCATGAGATCCAGCGTCTGCAGGCTGAAGGAAGAGAAGGTGGTAAAGCCGCCGCAAATGCCCACCATCACCAGCAAGCGGACATTCTCCGAAGCCGGAAAACGCCCGGCCGCCAGAGTCAGTGTGCCGAAGAACCCGATGATGAAGGACCCGGCGATATTGATGCCGATGGTTCCCCACGGCAGGTCGCGGCTGACGGGCAGGGCCCACAGCGAAACCAGATAGCGGGCCAGCGAGCCCAGTGCGCCGCCGATCATCACGTAAATGCAGGTCGCGAAAGACATGGCTTCTCCCAGTTCCGGCGGAGGTGTCTGGAAGCCAGAGTCCTGCCGCGGTGAATTGCGGTAGGAGTCATCAGCCATCTGGCTTTTCGGGCCGTCCGGCGGTTAAAGGGAGAACCCCATTCCCTGTGAAAACAGGCTAGGTGACTCCTCCAGACCCGTCAACGACACCGAATTTCTTATGGCCCAGACCGTTCACGTTTCCAAAGATGATCACGACGTCCGCGTGGACCGCTGGTTCAAGCGGCACTACCCGGCGCTGAACCACATCCAGCTCGAGAAGCTGCGGCGCAACGGCGCGGTGGGGGTGGACGGCAAGCGCGCGACGGCGCGCGACCGGCTGTCCACAGGCCAAACCCTGCGCCTGCCGCCGCAACTGGAAACCGTCCACAGCCAGGCGGCGGAGAAGCGCACAAAAACACAAACAGCTTCTCCACAGCTCAGTGGAAATCTGAGGAAATCACTGGAAGACGTTGTGATCTATATGGATTCCAGCGTGATCGTTATCAACAAGCCGTCTGGCCTTGCCACGCAGGGCGGCAGCGGTTTGACCCAGCATGTCGACGGGATGCTGGACAGTTTGCAGTTCGAGAAGAAGCAGCGGCCGAAGCTCGTGCATCGGCTGGACCGCGACACGTCCGGCGTCCTCGTGATCGCGCGCACGACCTCGGTGGCGGCGAACCTGTCCGACTCGCTCGCCAAACGCGACGCCCAGAAGATCTATTGGGCGCTGGTGAAGGGCGTGCCGAAGCAGAAGCGGGGCACCATCAAGCTGTCGCTGGCGAAGGAGGGCGGGCATGGCCCGCACGGCCGCGACGAGCGCGTGGTGGCGAAAGACACGGCCGACAAGTCCGCGCAATACGCGCTCACCGATTATGTGGTGATCGATCAGGTGGGCGATGAATACGCCTGGGTCGCCGCCAAGCCACTGACCGGCCGCACGCACCAGATTCGCGTGCATCTGGCGTCGCTGGGAACGCCTATCGTCGGCGATTTCAAATATGGCGGCGCCGAAGCACGCGGGAAGGGCGAGGTCGCGGATCGTCTGCATCTGCATGCCCGCTCCATCGACATTGAACATCCCGGCGAAGGCCGCCTGCAAGCCACCGCACCGCTGACGTCGCACATGGAGAAGTCGTGGAAGTTTCTCGGCTTCGACGAGAACGACGCCCGCAATCCCTTCCCGCCGCAGGCCCGCAAGAAGAGATGAAGCGCTTCTACAAAGACGTCTCGGTGAAGGAAGAGGGCGGCGCGTTCCGCGTGCTGCTCGATGGCCGCACGCTGAAAACGCAGGCTAGACACACGCTCGAATTGCCGTCGCGCGCGCTGGCGGATGCGGTGGTGCAGGAATGGGCCGCGCAGGGCGAAGATATCGACCCGCCAAACATGTTTCTTACGCGATTGGTTTTCGCGTCCATCGACGGGGCACGCGCGGACCGCAAGCGCGTGGCCGATCACGCACTGTCCTTCGGCCGCACCGATCTTCTCGCCTATCGCGCGGAGCATCCGGACGAGCTTGTCATCCGGCAGGCGCATAGATGGGACCCATTGCTCGCCTGGGCGGCGCAACGCTACGGCGCGAAGCTCAATGTTGCCAACGGCATCACCTTCACCGAGCAGCCGCCGGAATCCCTCTCCGCATTCGCGCGGGTCATCGCAGAGATGGATGACTACCGGCTTGGCGCGCTTCACACCGCCGCCACGATCACCGGCTCGCTGGTGCTGGCGTTGGCGTTGGTGGATGGCCATCTGACCGCCGAGGAAGCCTTCACCGCCGCCACGCTGGACGAAGCTTTCCAGTCCGAAAAATGGGGTACGGATGAAGAGGCGCATGCGCGGCTAACCCGTTTATCCGCTGAGCTTTCCGCCGCGGAGCGCTTCCTCAAGCTCCTGCCTTGACCGCCCCGCCCAAGCCCCACAATCTGCCGCCCGATTTGCCATTTCTCCCCAAGCGAGCCCGCCATGAAGCACATCATCCAGGAACTTGAAGAAAAGCGCGCCAAGGCCCGCGTGGGTGGCGGCGAGGCCCGCATTGAGGCGCAGCACAGGCGCGGCAAGCTGACCGCGCGCGAGCGCATCGAACTGCTGCTCGATCCCGGATCGTTCGAGGAGTTCGACATGTTTGTCGAGCACCGCAACAAGGATTTCGGTGCGGACAAGAACATCATTCCGGGCGACGGCGTCGTCACCGGCTGGGGCACGATCAATGGCCGCATGACGTATGTGTATGCGAAGGACTTCACTGTGTTCGGCGGCTCGCTCTCCGAAATGCACGCGCAGAAGATCTGCAAGATCCAGGACATGGCGATGCAGAACGGCGCGCCGGTGATCGGCCTGCTTGATGCCGGCGGCGCGCGCATTCAGGAAGGGGTCGCCTCGCTCGCGGGTTACGGCGAGGTGTTCAAGCGCAACGTGCTGGCGTCCGGCGTGGTGCCGCAGATCTCGCTCATCATGGGGCCGTGCGCGGGCGGCGATGTCTATTCGCCCGCGATGACCGACTTCATCTTCATGGTGCGCGACACGTCCTACATGTTCATCACCGGCCCGGACGTGGTGAAGACGGTGACGCAGGAAGACGTGACTCCGGAACAACTCGGCGGCGCGAAAGTTCACACCACCAAATCGGCGGTCGCTGACGGTGCGTTCGACAATGACGTGATCGCCATCGAGGAGTTGCGGCGGCTGTTCGATTTCCTGCCGCTGAGCAACCGCCAGGAAACGCCGCAATGGCCGACGGATGATGAGCCGCAGCGTCAGGAAATGAGCCTCGACACGCTGGTGCCGGAAAATCCGAACAAGCCTTACGACATGAAGGAGTTGATCCTGAAGGTCGTGGACGAGGCGGATTTCTTCGAGATCGGCGAGGCGTTCGCGCGCAACATCATCACCGGCTTCGGCCGCATGGAAGGCAAGACGGTCGGCATCGTCGCCAACCAGCCGATGGTGCTGGCGGGGGTGCTGGACAACGATGCCTCACGCAAGGCCGCGCGCTTCGTGCGCTTCTGCGATTGCTTCAACATTCCGATCGTCACCTTCGTGGACGTGCCGGGCTTCCTGCCGGGGACCGCGCAGGAGCACACCGGCATCATCAAGCATGGTGCGAAGCTTCTCTTCGCCTACGCCGAAGCGACGTGCCCCAAGATCACGGTCATCACGCGCAAGGCTTATGGCGGCGCGTATGATGTGATGGCCTCCAAGCACCTGCGCGCGGATGTGAATTACGCGTGGCCGTCTGCGCAGATTGCGGTGATGGGCGCGAAGGGCGCGGTAGAGATCATCTTCCGGCAGGATATCGGCGACCCGGATAAGATCAGTGCACGGACGAAAGAGTATGAAGACCGCTTCCTCAACCCCTTCATCGCCGCGTCACGCGGCTACATCGACGACGTGATCCGCCCGCACTCCACCCGCTGGCGCGTGGCGCGGGCGCTCAGGATGCTGAAGAACAAGCAGGTCCCGCAAATCTGGAAGAAGCACGACAATATACCGCTATGACTGGAAAGTTGACGCCCGAAAATTTTGATCGCGTTACGGCTGAATGCGCCCTGGAGTGGTGCGACGACATCGCCGGATTTGCGAAACTTAGCTTATCTGGCTTATGCGCCTTTCTCGTTCTTATTTTTGGAGCGACGTTTCTCTATTTGGATAAAATATTAGCGTTCTCCAGCGCGCTAAGGTCTGTTTTTTCCGGAATTGTGTTTCTTCTGTGTATTGAAATATTGCTGGTCGGTCGGGTGGTGACTAACTCCTACGAATACAAAATTACTTGCCGAAAATATCTGTCTGCGCTCTCCACTGGAGATAAAGAAAAGATAAAAGAAGCACTCGGAACGGTTGAAACGTGGGCAGGCAATACTATCTGGCCCGCGAATAAAGCGCTGATTATCGGTATGATATTGCTGATCGGCATAGTGGCAAGCTACGCCCTTATACTTTTTACATCTTGATTTCTAGTGTCCGAACGGCCCGCCTTCATGTGCGCCGCTGTTTGAATCACATTGCGGGTTGCTGGGCGTCGGCGCGGTGGCCGACGGACTGCCCGGTTTGGCACAAGCTTGCGGAGCCTTCGTAACCG
This sequence comes from Rhizomicrobium sp., assembly GCA_051952735.1. Classification (GTDB taxonomy): domain Bacteria; phylum Pseudomonadota; class Alphaproteobacteria; order Micropepsales; family Micropepsaceae; genus Rhizomicrobium. The sequence goes on along the minus strand of JBQCJO010000580.1, from coordinate 3,431 downwards.
GCAGCGCCGGTGGTGTGGCTTGGGTCTCGTTTGCCGGCGTCGCCTTGTTCTTTTCCGTTTTCGACTTCGGCAGAGTCTTGGTCGGCGTCGGTGCCGTGGCGGGCTTGGGGCACTGCGCCATGTTCGTGTGCGTTTCGCCCGGCTGCGGCTGCGCGCATTGCGTGTTGTTCAGATCGCTTTTCGGATTGGATGTCGTGGACGACGTGGGATTGGTGACGGTGGGGCTCGTCTGCGCATAGGCGACGGGCGAAAGCGAAAGAGCGGCGGCTGCGATTCCGGCAAGCAATATCGAGCGTTTCACGAATCTTCTCCCGAACAATCTCAGGAACAAAACTCGCGAAACGCCATTTGGTGCCGCGTGTGGGAACTTTCTTCGGCTATTTCGGGCCTGCGAAAGCGGTAACTTCCATCTCCACGCGCCCGTTCATCGCCAGCGCGCCGACACCCAGCGCGGAGCGCGCGGGCAGGCGGTCCTGCTTGAAATATTCGACATAGATCTTGTTGAACGCCGGCCACTCTTTCATGTCCGCAAGGAAAACCTGGCACTTGAACACGTCATCGAAAGAGAGGCCGTTCTGCTCCAGCGTGCGCGCGATGTTCTCGAACATTTGCCGCGTCTCGGCCGCAATGCCGCCGGGCACCAATGCCATCTTGCCCGGAACATTGCCCATCGCGCCGCTGAGATAGAGCACGTCGCCCACGCGCACGGCATCGGAGAAGGGAAGCCCTGCGTCGATGGAGCCACGCGAGCGGATGAATTTCAGCATTTCACGATCCTGTTGGAGCGACAATTTGCGACCATACGGCATGGTCCGTCGGGTTGCACAGACGGTCTCGCCCCCTAGGATGTTCCCCACAAAATAAGGGGAGTATTTCCGCTCATGCGTTTCACCCGAAATCTGTTGCTTGCTTCCGCGGCGCTTGCGCTCGCCGCGCCGGTCTTCGCTGCGCAATATCCCGGCCATCCGACCACGACACCCGATATCACCGCCGCCGATCTGTCGTCGCGCGACAAGGCGATTTCGGACGACGCGTTTCAGGGCCGTGGCCCCGGCACCGTGAACGGCGAAGCCGCCGCGCAGTGGATCGCAGACGAGCTGAAGCGCATCGGTATCGCTCCCGCCAATCACGGCAGCTATTTCCAGGACGTACCGGCCGTGAACATCACGCTGGATGCCAGCAAGTCGAGCTTCCGCTTTGATACCCCGAAGGGCGCGATCACGCCGAACTTCCCGGACAAGACGGCGTATTGGACTCCGCAATTCGCCAGCAACGAGGTGAAGGTCGACAAGTCGCAGCTCGTCTTCGTGGGCTACGGCGTCGTCGCGCCGGAATATCGCTGGAACGACTATGCCGGCGTGGATGTGAAGGGAAAGACGGTCGTCATTCTCATCAACGATCCGGGCGGCGAGGACAAGAACCCCGATCCGAAGTTCTTCAAGGGCAAGGCCATGACCTATTATGGCCGATGGACCTACAAATATGAGGAAGCGGCGCGCCAGGGCGCAGCAGCCGCCATCATCGTCCACGAAACCTATCCGGCTGCTTATGGCTGGCAGGTCGTGCGCAATTCCAATTCCGGCGCGAAGTCTTGGCTGGCGCGTGCGGACAAGGACATGAGCATGGTGCCGATCCAGGGATGGATCACGCTGGATACCGCGCAGGACCTCTTCAAGCGCGCAGGCCTCGATTACGCGAAGGAAAAAGCCGCCGCGAATAAGCCCGGCTTCAAGGCCGTGCCGATGACCGGCGAAACGTTGACCGTGGATGCGCACTCCACGATTCAGCACCTCAATACCCGAAACGTCGCCGGTGTTCTGAAAGGCTCGGCAAATCCGGACGATGTGCTGATCTATTCCGGGCACTGGGATCATCTCGGCGTGAAGCCGGACGTCGCGGGACCGGACAAGATCTATAACGGCGCGGTCGATAATGGCATGGGCGTCTCGACGGTTCTGGAGCTGGCGGAGAAGTTCAAAAGCCAACCGGCACCGAAGCGCTCGATCGGCTTCCTGTTCTGGACGATGGAAGAGCAGGGCCTCCTGGGTTCGGAATATTTCGCGGAACACCCGCTCTGGCCGAAGAACCACATCGTCGGCGTGATCAACACGGACGCGAACGGTCCGCAGCCGGTGGCGCACGACATGTCGCTGCCGGGTAACGGCCAATCGCATCTGGAGGACTATCTGGCGAAGGCGCTGAAAGCGCAGGGCCGCGTGGTCTCGCCCGATCCGCAACCGGAGAAGGGCGGCTTCTTCCGCTCCGATCACTTCAGCCTCGCCAAGCAGGGTATTCCGGCGATCAGCCCCGGCGGCGGCGAAGATCTTGTCGTCGGCGGTCACGCAGCGGGCAAGAAGCTCGCGGATGATTACACCGATCACCGCTATCACCAGCCGAGCGACGAATGGAAAGCCGATTGGGACCTTTCCGGTCCGCTGCTGGATGTGAAGGCGCTGTATGCGACCGGTGTCGACCTGGCCAATTCCGATGTCTGGCCGGGCTGGTATCCGGGCAGCGAATTCAAAGCTGCCCGCGACAAGGCGATGGCCGGCAAGAAGCAGAACTGAAGAGTCACCTCCCCCTCGTGGGGAGGTCGACAAAATTCTTAGCGCAGCGAAGAATTTTTCGGGTAGGGGGCTTCGTCAAGCACCCCCTACCCGGATCGCTTCGCTCTCCGACCTCCCCACAAGGGGGAGGTGATTTATCTCAGTAAGGCCGGTCGCCGATGATCGTCACGCGTTCCATGCGGCGCACCGCAGGCCAATAATCCGACACGGCATAGTGCTGGCTGGCGCGATTGTCCCAGAACGCGATGGAATTCTTCTGCCAGCGAAAGCGGCACTGATATTCCGGGATCGCCGCCTGCGCGTAGAGATGCTTCAGCAGCGCGGCCGATTGATCGCGGTCCATGCCGACGATGTATTGCGTGAAGGCTGCATTCACATAAAGCGCTTTCTTCTTCGTCTCCGGATGCGTGCGCACGATGGGGTGCTCGACCGTCGGGTATTTCTTGTTCATCTCCTCGATCTGCTCTTCGGAGAGACCGCGCTTGCGCATCGCAACGCGGAAATGGGCGAAGTCGTGCAGCGCTCTTTTGCCCTCGATCTTCTCCCTCACCTCGTCGGAGAGGCCCTCATAAGCGGCATACATGTCGGCGAACAGCGTGTCGCCGCCGAAGGACGGAATCTCGATGGCGCGCAGCACCGAGCCCAGCGAGGGTTCGATGCGCCACGTCACGTCGCTGTGCCAGGTGTTCTCGCGGCCTTTGTTGTCCTTGTCGTGCGTGATGGCGAGAAATTCGGGATAATCCGTTTTGTGTGGCGCGAAAGGGTGCACTTCCAGATCGCCGAAGTTTCGCGAGAACGCCAGATGCTGTTCCGTCGTGATGTCCTGGTCGCGGAAGAAGAGAACCTTCCACTCCAGAAGCAGGT
>JBQCJO010000579.1:0-3511 GCA_051952735.1 Rhizomicrobium sp. | reverse complement strand
GATCGTCGAGGCTGACGCCGTGAACGGCGATGCGGTCGAGCCGGTTCTGGAGCGTCTCTTCGCGCGCGGTGACACGGCCTATGTCCATGTGCACTACGCCAAGCGCGGATGCTTTGCGGCGCTGGTTGAGCGCGGCTGAGCAATGGACGCAGCTTTTGAGAATGCATGAAGTGTACGGTGGCACCGTTACGGTGTCAAGGAAATTAAGCCTAGACGATTCAACGGCTTAGTTTGGAGCGGCTGGAAAAAATATTTTCCGGCCGCTCAGTTTTTGCCGAGCCGCGCTTCATCGCGCAACGGCTGGAACAGCTCCACCGGATTGCCGGACGGATCCTCGACGAGAATTTGTTTCCCGCCGACGCCGGTGACGATGTCATTGCGGAAATGGACGTTGGCTTTGCGCAACGTGGCGACCGTTGCCTCGATGTCGTCCACCTCAATCGCGAAACGGTTCCAGCCGCCGGGCGCAGGCTTGGTGCCATCCGGCATGGACTGGCCGCCGCCGCCGGACGGATTTGGCGAGCTCAACACCAGGCGAAGATCGCCCCGCGACAGCATCGCGAAAGGCGGAGCAGGGTGCATGACGAGCGTGAAGCCGAGATGGGTGGTGTAAAACGCGATGGCTGCATCGACATCATGAACGATGTAGCGGACCTGGACGGATGCCATGCCGAAACTCCCCTCGGAGACGGGCAAGAACACCGCATCGCCGAGGCGCAATCAATTGGCGTGCGTGCGGATCACCGAGTGTTGACCGCCAACTGGTCCGCGAAGGCGCGCTTGTAGGCGGGCCGTGCCTCGCCACGGGCGACGTAAGCGGCGAGGTTCGGGAACTCGTCGAGGAGGCCCGATGCCCTGAGCCGCAGCAGCACCGAGACCATCATCAGGTCGCCTGCGCTGAATGCGCCATCGAGCCAATCGGCGTTGCCAAGGCGTGCGGAAAGCTGCTTCAGCCGGTCGCGGATGCGATCTTTGACCAGAGGCAAACGCTCCGCATGCCAAGGCTTGTCTCTTTCGAGAATGACGGCGTTTTGGAGTTCGAGGATCGGTGCTTCCACCGTGTTGAGCGCGGCGAAGATCCATGTGATCGCGCGCGCACGGGCTGCGGGATCGTTCGGCAGCAGGCCGGGAAAGCGCTGCGCGATGTGGAACAGGATTGCGCCCGTTTCGAAGATGGCAACGTCACCTTCCTCATACGTCGGTATCTGCCCGAACGGATGAATCGCCAGATGTTGGGGCTCCTTCAGCGCCGGAAACGTCACGAGGCGGACCTCGTAGGGCTGTCCCACTTCTTCCAGCGCCCAGCGAACGCGGGTGTCGCGTGCCAAGCCCCGTCCACCGTCGGGCGATCGGTCAAAAGCGGTGATGGTGATCGTCATTTCAACTTCCTGATTTGAAAGAGAGGTGCTCCGCCTCACCCCAACCCTCTCCCCCTTCGGGAGGAGAGGGAGGTTCTTCTATTTCGGCAGCAGGTTGAAATACGGCTCGGCTTCCTTCAGCGCGCGGGCGTAGGACGGACGGGCCTTCAGCCGTTCGAGATAGGCGTGCGCCTTGGGGTGAGACTTGTCGAACGGCGTCTGCATGTTGCCGTAGAACAGCGGCGGCGCGGCGGCGCAATCGGCCATGGTGAAGGCATCGCCCATCGCCCATTGCTTGCCGTCGATCGCTCCCTCCAGCATGTCGAGCGCGGTGCGGTACATCTTCTTCGCATCCTCCACGCCAAACGCATCGTGCTGGTCCGCCGGCCGGAACTTATCGAAGTTGATCTTCTGCATGGGGGTGTGGAGATAGTTGTCGAAGAAACGGTCCATCATGCGTACGCGGCGGGCGAGATCCGGATCATCCGGGATCAGCTTCACCTTGCCCGGATAATGCTGCGCCAGATATTCGATGATGATGGTGGCTTCCGGCACGAACCAGTCGTCGCGCCCCGTGTCTTTCAGCACCGGGAATTTGCCGATGGGCCACAGCGCCTTGAACTCTTCCCACACCTTGGGATCGGTCTTGGTGGGATCGCCGACCATCATGAACTCGAACGGCGTGTTGTTCTCGTAAAACGCGATCAGCGCCTTGTGGCAATAGGACGAGAGCGGGTGCGCGTAGAGCTTCAGGGTCATATCATTTCCCCGGCTTGTCGAATTCGGTGTCGATGACGAGCTGGATCGGCGTCCTGAAGAAAGGCGACATGCCGAAATCCTGCGGGTTGATGCTGCCTTCGGCGTGGATGCCGATGACATGGCCCATCTGCGGGCTGCCCGCGAAACCCGGGCCGGCGCCGATGAGTGTGACATCGAAGGTGAGCGGCACCGTCTTGCCCATCAAAGTGAACTTGCCGTCGACCTTGCCGTGCTGCGCATCGGTCTTGCGGAAGGCGGTGGAGACGAAGGTCGCCTGCGGATATTTCGCGGTCTTCAGATATTCGTCGCCCTGCAATTCCTCGGCGAAGCCCGGCACATTGCTTTCGATGGAGGCTGTTTCGACGGTGGCCGTGAGTTTGGATTTGGAGACGTCTTCCGGAGTCCAGTTCAGCGTCGCAGCGACTTTTCCGAAGCGGAAGATGCTGATGGAAAAGCCCAGATGCGACACGCGCGCGATCAGGCCGATGTGGTTCGGATCGAGCGTGTAAGTGCCCGCCGTGGCCAGCTTATAATCGTGCTGGCCCATCGGAATGACCATCGGGGCCTTCGCCGGATCTGCGGAGGCCGGATTTCCAGCGGCGATAACCAGGCCCGCGAAGGCGGCGCCGGCGATGAAATGACTGACTTTCATAAATTCTCTCCCAATGTTTCTGCGTCTTTGTCTTTGGCGGTTTCGCGATCACGCGGACGTAGTTCTACCATCATCACCACATGGGCTGCGAAGATGGCGGTCATGGCCGCGATGGTCACGAAAGCGTGCATGGTTGTCACTTCTGGGGCGGCGGGCCCATGAGCGGGAACACGTCCACCGTGCCATCGCCCGCGACTTCGAGGAAATGGCGCACCTGCGGCATCAGCGTTTCCTTGCTTTCGGATTGCAGGATCGCGAAGCCGACGACCTTGGCGGCGAGCACCTGATCGGCGCCGTCGCGGATTTTGTAGTCGCCGTTGTGCAGCGTCGCCTGCGCGCCGCCGGCCGCGCGCATGACGGCGCCGGTGCCGACGAGCACGCCCTTGGCCGTCATCTCGGCCATCATCTTGCCCATCTCTTCCATGTGCTTCGGATCCGGAGCCGCGCCGGGCGTGGGTGCCTCACGCGGCGAATAGAACGTGATGAATTGCATGTTCAGGCTGCCTTTCGCGCGAACATCGCGTCCATCTTGTCGAAGCTCTGGGTCCAGCCGGCTTCCATGCCCTGCAGCATGAAGACGACCTGGGGCTGCGTTCCGCTGGCTTTGGTGTGGAACGTCATCTTCGTCTTGTTGCCCTGCGCTTCGAAGCTGACGGTGGTGAGGCCGCTGAGGACGACGTTGTCGTCTGCATCCACTGCGTTGTTGATGAAGACGATCTTCTTTGGTGGATCGATTTCCGTG
>JBQCJO010000578.1:0-2951 GCA_051952735.1 Rhizomicrobium sp. | reverse complement strand
AAATCCGCAGGTTCCCGGCAAGCCCAATCCCGTCGATGTTGTGGCAGTTTTGACGGGAAAAATCCTGCAGCTCCGTCGCGTTGACACTGGGGGGAGCGTTGGTTACGGAGCCTCATTCCGGATCGGGCGGGAAACGGTTCTTGCGACCGTGGCATTGGGGTATGCGGACGGATTGATGCGCGCCATGAGCAACAACGGATTCGGCGCCATCGCCGGGCATCGCGCACCCATCGCGGGCCGCGTGTCGATGGATCTTGCCACGCTCGACGTCACCGATGTTCCGGCGTCCGCATTGAAGGTCGGCGCCGATGTGGAGTTCTTCGGCGACACCATCTCGCTGGAAGAAGCCGCCGTCACCGCGAACACCGCCAGCTACGAATTCATCACCTCGCTCGGCCCGCGTATCCCGCGCCGCTACGTGGAGGCCGCGCGATGAACATCTTCGCCAGCGTCGGCCGCCTGTTCCTGTCTTTCCTCGCCGAAGTGGGGCAACTGACGACCTTCACCGTGAGTGCGGTGATGGCGATCCTTCGTCCGCCGCCCTATTGGCGGCTGCTGATGCAGCAACTCATGCGCATCGGCTGGTTCTCGCTTCCGGTGGTGGGCCTCACCGCGTTCTTCACCGGCGGCGTGCTGGCGCTGCAGATCTATAACGGCGCCGCGCGTTACGGCGCGGAGTCGTTCGTTCCGGTGGTGGTGCTGGTCGGCATCACGCGCGAATTGGGCCCGGTGATCGCGGGTCTGATGGTTGCGGGCCGCGTGGCGGCGGCCATCGCCGCGGAAATCGGCACCATGAAGGTGACCGAGCAGATCGATGCGCTGACCACGCTTTCCACCAACCCGATCAAATATCTGGTCGTGCCGCGTCTGCTCGCGGCGGTGATCTCGATGCCCATTCTGGTCGCGATCGCCGATTGCATCGGCGTTCTGGGCGGCTATGTCGCCTCCACGCGGAGCCTCGGCTTCAACGGCTCGGTCTACATGAACAACACGATGAACGGCCTTGTGTACTGGGACGTGGAATCCGGTCTCATCAAGGCTGCGGTGTTCGGGTTCATCATCGCGCTGATGGGTTGTTACAACGGCTTCAATTCGAAGGGCGGCGCGCAGGGCGTGGGCACGGCGACGACGAACGCGGTGGTGTCGTCGTCCATTCTCGTGCTGGCCGCCAACTACCTGCTCACCTCTCTCATCCTGTCGAGCTGATCATGAGCAACCCTCCGAAGATCGAACTGCGCGACGTGAAGAAACGCTTCGGGTCGAAGATCGTCCTCGACGGCGTGAATCTGCAGGTCGGGCGCGGCGAAAGCGTCGTCATCATCGGCGGCTCCGGCAGCGGAAAATCCGTGACGATCAAATCCGTGCTGGGAATCCTGCGGCCCGAGTCCGGAAAGATCTTCGTGGACGGCAAGGACGTCACGCATATCGGCGGCCGTGCGCGCGAAGCCGTGCTCAAGAAGTTCGGCATGCTGTTTCAGGGTGCCGCGCTGTTCGACTCTTTGCCAGTCTGGGAAAATGTGGCGTTCGGACTGATCCAGGGCCGCGGCATGGCGCGCAAGAAAGCCAAGGATATCGCGGTGGAGAAGCTCGCGAAGGTCGGCCTCGGCAGCGAAGTGATAAATCTGTCGCCGTCGGAACTGTCGGGCGGCATGCAGAAGCGCGTGGGCTTGGCGCGGGCCATCGCCGCCGATCCGGAAATCCTGTTCTTCGACGAGCCGACCACCGGCCTCGATCCGATCATGGCCGACGTCATCAACGATCTCATCGTCTCGACGGTGAAGGATCTGGGCGTCACCGCCATCTCGATCACGCATGACATGGTGAGCGCGCGCAAGATCAGCGACCGCATCGCCATGCTCTACAAGGGCAAGATCATCTGGCAGGGCCCGACGAAGGACATCGACCATTCCGGCAACGAATACGTCGACCAGTTCATCCACGGCCGCGCCGAAGGTCCGATCAAGATGGAGGTGCGGGGATAACACCTCGCTGCTAGCCATCCCCCAACTGTCATGGCCCGCAAAAGCGGGCCCCCCAGGTGGAGTTTTTCGGTTTTAGAAGGGATTGGCGTTTTTTTGTTCTTGCGAAAGCCACGCCGGCAAAGGCGGCGGTGCTGTTAGTTGCTCATAGAGATCGTCCCATAGAGGATTTTCCTTTTGAATGAGATCGATCTTCCATTGGCGGCGCCACTTCTTGAGCCGCGTTTCGCGGTGGATCGCTGCGTAGATATCTTCGAAGCATTCGAAATATACCAAGTGCTTGACGCATATTTCTTCGTAAAGCCTTCTGCGATGCCGTCACGGTGTTCAGAAACCCTTCGCAGGAGATCGTTGGTAACGCCGATATACAATGTGCCGTTTCTTCGGCTTGCGAGAATATAGACGTAGTATGTGCGATCCATTTGTGCGGTCCCACCTGGGTGGCCTGATTTTGCGGGCCATGACAATTTGGGTGGTATTGTTCGCTTGGTGATGTCTGAGTTGTATCGGGAGTTCGCGGGTGCAGCGTTTTGCGAAAGCCTCGAGCAACTTTCAGAATAGCCCTCGCTATTGACGCCCGTGTTATAAGAGAATCATGGCCAAAGCCTCTTCCACATTCGTTTGTCAAAGCTGCGGGAACGTCACGTCCAAGTGGGCCGGCAAGTGCGATGCTTGCGGCGGATGGAACACGATCACGGAAGAAGGCGCCGCGCCGCCGCTGGGCAACAATGCCGGTCCGCGCAAGCGCGGCCGTAAGATCGCGCTGGAAGATCTCAAGACTGTCGACAAGGAGCCGCCGCGCCGCATCACCGGCACGGCGGAGTTCGATCGCGTCGCCGGCGGCGGATTGGTGCCGGGCTCCGCGCTGCTCATCGGCGGCGATCCCGGTGTCGGCAAGTCCACGCTGATCCTTCAGGCGCTCGCGTCTTATGCGAACAGTGGCGGCACGGCCGTTTACATCTCCGGCGAAGA
>JBQCJO010000577.1:0-4956 GCA_051952735.1 Rhizomicrobium sp. | reverse complement strand
AAATCAGGTGATCGCGATGTCCGGTTTCAGTGCGTTGCTAGAGTCCATCAAGCGCGAAGACGAAGCGTTCAGCGTCACGCTGCCCGAGAGTTGGCTGCAGGGCCGCACCGCTTATGGCGGATTGTCGGCGGCGCTGTGCGTGGAAGCCGCCTTGCGCGCGGTGCCGGACGTGCCGCCGCTGCGCTCCGCGCAATTCGCACTCATCGGTCCGGCTGCAGGACCGCTCGCCATCACCGTGCAATTGTTGCGCCGTGGCAAATCCGCGGCGTTTCTGGAAGTCGATCTCACCGGTGAAGCGGGCCTCGCGGTGCACGCCATCCTGAGCTTCGGAACGGCGCGCGACTCCGCGCTGCGCTATCAGAACTTGCCCATGCCGCCGACCAATTCCATCGAAGGCAGCCCGTCCTTCTTCCCGGACAAGCCGATGATCAACTTCCAGCAGCACTTCGAAAGCCGCATGGCCGGCGGCGCGCGGCCGTTCGATCCGGACAAGGATCCCGAATATCTCATCTGGTTCCGCCATCGCGATGAGAAATCCCGCAGCGGTCTGGTGCCGTTGATCGCACTCGCCGATGCGCCACCGCCCGCAGCGATGGTGATGTTCCCCAAGCCCGCGCCGATCAGCACGATGACGTGGTCGATGGATATCCTCAGCGACAATCCGCAAACGCGCGACGGCTGGTGGCTGGTCGAGAGCAAGACCGAAACCGCGCATCAGGGCTATTCCACCCAATCCATGATGGTGTGGAACACCGACGGCCAGCCGATCATCGCGCACCGTCAGAACGTCGCGATTTTCGTCTAGCTAAGCGCGCTCCAGCAGCACGACCGTGCCCTGCCCGCTATCGGCGCAGATCGACACGATGGCGCGCGAACCTGCCGGCATTGCCGCCAGTTCTTTCGCCGCCATGCTGAGAATGCGCGCGCCCGTCGCCGCGAAAGGATGGCCGATGGCGAGCGAACCGCCATGCGGATTGACGCGATCCCACGGGAACGGCCCCAGATCCCAATCCACTTTCGCCTTGGTGCGGCGATACTCCGGATCGAGCGCCTCCTTGACGTTCGCCAGAACCTGCGCGGCAAACGCTTCGTGGATTTCCCATAGCGCGATGTCCATCGCCTTCAGCTTGTTGCGCGCGAGCAAACGCGGAATGGCGCGCGCCGGCGCCATCAGGATGCCTTCGCCGTCCTCCAGATAGTTGATCGCGGCGATTTCCCAATCGACCAGCTTCACCTTCGGCGGATTACCGAGCCTCTTGAGCCCTTCCTCGTCGCAAACCCAGATCGATGCCGCACCATCGGTGTTGGGCGACGAATTGCCCGCCGTCAGCGTACCCTTGTCCGTATGATCGAACGCCGGCTTGAGCGCGGCGAGTTTCTCCAGCGAGGTATCGCGCCGCGGGATCGTGTCGTGATCCACGCCGCCGAACGGCAGAACGAGGTCCTTGAAGAAGCCGTCATCCTGTCCCTGGATCGCTTTCTGATGCGAGGACAATGCGTGCTTGTCCTGCGCCTCGCGCGATATCTCGAATCTCTTTGCGGTCTCTTCGGTGTGCTCACCCTGCGAATGGCCGCTCACGCGATTGGCCCAGGCATTGACCGGCAGGTTGAAATCGGCGGGCTTGACGTTCTGCACGGCTTCCAGCGCGCCGGTCGGATTTTTCGGAAACAGACCCACGATCTTGTCCGCGGCTTCCTGCTTCAGCGCGATCGGCACATGGCTCATCGTTTCCACGCCGCCCACCAGCGCCAGATGCGTGCCGCCCTTGCCCAGCATACCCGCCGAAAGGATCACGCCGATCATGCTCGTCGAGCACGCCATCGTATCGGAGAACGCCGGAAGCTCGGGGCTGAGCTTGGCTTCGAAGACCAGTCCGCGCGCGATGTTGGTGACCGTCGGATCGGGGATCACCTGTCCCCACACTATGAAGTCCGGTTTCGCTTTCGCATTCATCGTCGCCGCAATCGGCGCGGAGAGTTGAAGCGCGGTGTTCTGCGCAAAGAAGGTCCCGGCCTTCACGAACGGCGTGCGAAGTCCGGGAACAAGAAATGCATCGCTCATGAAGTCACCTCGACGGATGGAATATCGATTGTGAAAGCCTACACCCGGCGTCAAGTCCCGATAACTGTGTGCGAAGCCGCAGGCCGCTCTGACGCGGAATTGATCGAAGCATCAGGTGCAGTTTGATAATGTCCCTGCGCTATCGCGGGGATTGTCATGAAACTGCTTGCTGTTGCTTTGGCGGCCACCGCGCTCGCAAACACGAACGTCGAACTGTGGGCGCCGCCGAATATCTCCAGCGCGAAGTTCGAATCCCATGCCGCGTTCGATCCGCGCAGCGGCGATCTGTGGTTCGTGCGCAGCAATCCGGATTTTTCCGGCTGGCGTATCTTTGTAAGCCAATGCACCGCGAAAGGCTGGAGCGAAGCGCAACCCGCGCCCATTTCAGGCGATGGCGTGGAAGCCGATCCGTGGTTCACGCCGGACAGTAAAACCTTGTGGTTCATCTCCAGCCGCTCGACCGACGGCATCAAGCGCGCGGACACCGACATCTGGCGCGTGTCGCGCGATACCAGCGGAAAGTGGGGCACGCCGGAACGCCTGCCCGCGCCGGTCAACAGCGAGAAGTATGAGTGGTTTCCGCGCGTCGCGCCCGATGGCTGGCTCTATTTCGGCTCGGGACAAGCGGCCGGCCTCGGCAAGACCGATATCTGGCGCGCGAAGGAAGAGAACGGAAAATGGGTCAGCGAAAATCTCGGCCCCACCATCAACAGTGCGAAGAATGAGTACGAGCCGTTGCCGACGCCGGATGGAAAATACCTGATCGTGCAGACCGATGACGGTTATCTGCGCAGCACGCGCACGGCCACCGGCTGGAGCAAGGGCGAGAATATGGACCCGCAGATCAATGTGAACGGCAGCGAAGTCGGCGCCACGATTTCACCCAGCGGCAACACGCTTCTGTTCGCGCGCGACACGAAAGGCGAAAAATCCGGCGAGTTCTTCGTCGCGCATCTCGGCCCGAAAGAAAACTGGCCGCCGCGCTGCCCGCGCTAGATCTTCTGATCGTATTCGCCGACTTCGGGGTGTTTGGTCAGCCGCTTGTCGAGATCGGCGAACATGGCGCGCATCTGCGCTTCCGACACCGGGCTTTCGCACACCACCACCAGTGACGGCTTGTTGGACGACGCGCGCACCAGACCCCATGTGCCGTCTTCCAGCGTGACGCGCACGCCGTTCACGGTGACGACATTGGCGATCTTCTGACCGAGGATCTTCTCGCCGTTCTTCTGCGCGTCGGAATATTCCTTCACCATCGCATCGACCACATCGTATTTGCGGTCGTCGGGGCAGAACGGCGCCATGGTCGGCGTTCCCCAGGTCTTCGGCAGATCGGCGATCAGCGACGACATCTTCTTGCCGCCCGCGCGATCCAGCATTTCCAGCACAGCGATGGCAGCGACAATACCGTCGTCATAGCCGCGGCCCACCGGCGGATTGAAGAAGTAATGCCCGCTCTTCTCGAAACCGGCGAGCGCGCCAAGCTCATGCGTGCGGCGCTTCATATAAGAGTGGCCGGTCTTCCAGTAATCCACCGTCGCGCCGTTCGCCTTCAGCACCGGATCGATCTCGTAGATGCCGGTGGACTTCACGTCCGCCACAAACTTGGCGTTCTTGTTGCGCGCGGAAAGATCGCGCGCCAGCAGCACACCCACCTTGTCCGCAAAAATCTCTTCGCCTTTGTCATCCACCACACCGCAGCGGTCGCCATCGCCATCGAAACCAACGCAGATGTCCGCCTTATGCTCGCGCACGGCATGGGCCATCGCGTGCAGCATCTCCATGTCTTCGGGGTTCGGATTGTATTTGGGGAAGGTGTAATCGAGGTCCGTGTCCATCGGGATCACTTCAGCACCGATGCGGCGCAGCGCTTCCGGCGCAAACGCACCCGCCGTGCCGTTGCCGCACGCCGCGATCACCTTGATCGGCTTGGACAGCTTGTGGCCCTTAGTCACCGCTTCCAGATATTGCTCGCGGAAATTCTCGACATAGGTGTAGCTGCCGCCCGCGCGCGGCTTGCCTTCGCCACCGAGCACGATCTGCTTCAAGCGGCCGATCTCATCCGGGCCAAAGGTCAGCGGACGCGCCGCGCCCATCTTCACACCGGTCCAGCCGTTTTCGTTATGGCTCGCCGTCACCATCGCCACCGCGGGACAATCCAGCGCGAATTGAGCGAAGTATGCGACGGGCGAAAGCGCGAGGCCGACATCCACCACTTCGCAACCCGCATTCATCAGACCGATGATCAGCGCATTCTTGATGGACGACGAATACGAACGGAAGTCGTGCCCCGTCGCCACACGCGGCTTGATTCCGATTTCGTGAAAGTATGTGCCGAGCCCAAGCCCCAATGCCTGCACACCAAGCAGGTTCAATTCCTTGCCGAACAGCCAGCGCGCATCATATTCGCGAAAGCCGTTCGCGGTGACGAGCGGCTGATTTTCAAAATCGAAGGAGTTGGGCTTCAGGTCGCTGCGCGGCTTCATGATCTTCCGAACCGAGAGTGAAAAAGGAGCGCGGGCTATGTCGCGCGTCCGGTGCGCGATTTCAACCGCGCATCACGTCCCGTCCGCTTCCGGTTCGTGCGGGCCGAGCGAGCCGTCGCGCTTCTCGAAGCGCGGGTTGGAGATGTCGAATGTCTCTTTGCCGCACACCGGGCATTTGGGGATCAGGTCGCCCTTGGACAGCTTGATGTGGTTGTTGCAGTTCTCGCAGCGATAGGTGTCGGTTTCGCGGGCGATCTCGCCCGTTTTCTCGCTCATGACGCCTCTTTTCGGGTGGCTGATATTCTCGAACGCCCGCCCAGTCTAACGCGTTCCAGACCTTGCAAAAATGATATCCCCACCCACGTCTTGTGATATACTAATATCTACCCGTTAGAGATGTAAAATGCC
>JBQCJO010000576.1:0-2289 GCA_051952735.1 Rhizomicrobium sp. | reverse complement strand
CGGCGGTGGTCCACTTGGTTTCAGACATCGGGAATCGGCAGTGACGGCAGAACGCGCACAGGACGGCAAAGATGGCGGGAAGGATTCCGCGCTCGCGAGTCTGCAGGAGCGCGCCTTCGATCTGGTGCTTCCCGAGCAGCAGCGCGTGCCGTTCGTTTTCGCTTCGCCGCATTCCGGGCGCGTCTATCCCGATAGTTTCGCCGCGGTGAGCCGGCTCGGCGCTATCGGACTGCGGCGCTCGGAAGACGCTTTCACCGACAAGCTCTTCGCCAGCGCCGTCGAACTCGGCGCGCCGATGATCGCAGCGCGTTTTCCCCGCGCTTACGTCGATGCGAATCGCGCGCCGGGCGAACTCGATCCCGTGATGTTCGATGGCGCACTCACCGTTCCCGTCGACCCGCCGGGGACACGCGTGAATGCAGGCCTCGGCGTCATCCCCCGCATCGTGCGCGACGGCGCGGAGATCTATCGCGCGAAACTGCCGGCGAGCGAGGCGGAGATGCGCCTGGCGCACCTTTACCGGCCTTATCACGCCGCGCTGTCGACACTGCTGGAGGACACGCGCGCACGGTTCGGCTGCGCCGTGTTGATCGATTGCCATTCCATGCCGTCGGCGGCGGCGATCCCCGACGCGGTGTTGGGCGATCGTTATGGCATGTCCGCGGCGCACGCACTGATGCGCAAAGCGGAATATGATTTCGAACGGCAGGGCTTCACGGTTGCGCGTAACACGCCTTATGCGGGCGGCTACTCCACACATCTTTACGGACGCCCGATGTTGGGCCTTCACGCCCTGCAGATCGAGATCAACCGCGCGCTCTATCTGGATGAAGACCGCATCGAACCGAATGCGCGTTTCGCCGATGTTGCGCGGCGCATCGGCGATGCTTTGCGTGCGCTGACGGCCATCGAGCCGGTATTGCTGCGGCCAACCGGTACGCGCGCGCTGGCGGCGGAATGAAAAAGCCGCCGGAGGTCCGGCGGCTTTCCCGAAAATTCGATCAAAGCTCTATTCAGGCGAACAGAGTCGCCCAGGTCGCTTCGTCCACTTCTTCGACCACGATGCGGATGTAGCAATAGCCGAGCACATGACGGAACAGACGGCGCGAAACCTTGCCGCGATAGTTCTCGCGCTCGCCCATGCGGCTGCGCGGGATGTCGATGTAATCGCCGACATTCGGGATCAGGCCGAAGCCCGCCTCGTCGCCAAGAACCAGGTCCGCGGTGGTGCCGATTTCCTCGGCCTTCGAGGCGCCCTTGGCCAGAAACGTGTAATCGATCTCGTATTTCACTGTGCAATCCTTTGGCAGAAGCGGAATGGCGCATCGTTGCGATGCACCGGCGCGCCCGTCAACCGCAAAGCTTCGTGAGGACGCTGTTCCGGCTCAGAAAAAAGGCCGCTCCCAAAGGAGCGGCCAAGTTCAGGGAGGAAACGCCCAGAAAGGGCAGCGATATTTCGCGAAAGCGCGTCATACCGCGTTGCAGCAATATGGCAGCCTTCCCGAACGCTGCCAAGGAGGTTCCGCCACGGAAAATGGAAAAATCATAATATTTTCAAAAATATAGATCGAGGGCATTCAGCAGCTCACAATTTGTGCATTGCGGCATAAATTAACGATTTCAAGCACTTTCGTGCCGGATTCACGAAAGGATTACCGCGCCGCAACAAGACCGTCGCGAATGACAGGCATCCCATTGGCATAGGCCTTCCACCGATTCGGAGACCGATATGG
This sequence comes from Rhizomicrobium sp., assembly GCA_051952735.1. GTDB lineage: Bacteria > Pseudomonadota > Alphaproteobacteria > Micropepsales > Micropepsaceae > Rhizomicrobium. The sequence continues at coordinate 556 of JBQCJO010000576.1, read as the reverse complement.
GCGAAAATGCCTGGGTTCGCGACCTCAAGGGTGCGACCGCGTTGCGTGGCGATACACCCCTTCCCTTTCCACTTCCCACTCTGAAAGCCCGCGGGCTGACACCAATCGCACCGCACCGCGTGCGCCAGCACCGAACGATATTCATCTCGGATACCCATCTGGGCACGCGCGGCTGCAAAGCCGAAGCGCTCGCCGATTTCCTGGCGCACAACAATTGCCGGACACTCTATCTCGTTGGCGACATTGTCGACGGCTGGCGGTTGAAGCATCGCTGGTTCTGGCCGGCCGCGCACAACCGGGTGCTGGAAGAGATCCTGCACAAGATCGATAGCGGCACGCGCGTCATCTATGTGCCGGGCAATCATGACGAAGTGCTCCGCGACTATTGCGGCCGCGAAATCGCGGGCGTCGAGTTGATGCGCGAGACGGTGCATGAAACCGCGGACGGGCGCCGGCTTCTCGTAATTCACGGCGACCAGTTCGACGGCGTCATCGCCTACGCGCGCTGGCTCGCTTTCCTCGGCGACTGGGCCTACACGCGCGCGCTGGAGCTGAA
>JBQCJO010000575.1:0-7502 GCA_051952735.1 Rhizomicrobium sp. | reverse complement strand
CGCCTTCGACCTCCGCCTTGATCTCGACCGCGTGGAGCGCCTGCGTGCGCCCGCGCACCGTGACCGTCGCGTCGCGATTGACTTCCTTCAGCAGCGCGACCTGTACGCGTGGCACGTCGTTTGTCTTGGCGTCAGCGTCCTGTCCGGTGTTTCCCGATCCGCCGAACACACCCGATCCGATCCAGACGACAACGATGATGAGGATGACGAGCGCCGAACGGTAAGCCGGGCTCAGCCGGCGCCAGAAGGCCGGTTGATGCTGGTCCCACCAGTTGCGAAGCCCATCTATGAAATTGCGAAACATTCTTCGTGCGCCCCTGTCACTCCGCGGCTTCGGCCGCGTCACCCTTCAACTCCGCCCGGTAATGGCGGAGGTAATTCACGATCGCGATGTAAACCGCTCTCCCATAGCCCGTGACGAACCGCTCTCCCTCGGTTTGCGCCTGCGGCCTTGGCTCCAGCAGCTGCGCAAGTTTCGTCTCGCTCTGCCCGATATAGGTATCGAGCATCTCCACAACACGGGGATGGGGAAGCAAATGTGAAAAAAGCATCGCGAAAACGAACGGCGAGCGGTGCCGGTCTTCCGGCAGCGGCTTCATCAGCGATGCGAGAAAGGCTTTCCGGCCGGATTCGGTGATCGAATAGACCTTCCGGTCTGGACGCTTTTCCTGAGATTCGGCGCGAACCGAGACAAGACCTTCCTGGGTCAGGCGGCTCAGCGCGGGATAGATGGAGCCGAAGCTCGCCTCGACGAAGTGCTGGTAACCGTCGTCATCGAATAGCTTTTTGATCTCGTAACCCGTGGCATCGCCACGCGAGAGAATGCCCAAGCAGATGGTGCGGACGTCCATGCCCCGAAAACCCGTCTATATTGGTCCGATATAGATCGGGGCTATATATGGCGAAAACCTTACTGTTCAAGGTGAAAAGGCACGCATTGCGCGCAATTCATCAATGCGCGCAACGCGGGGTGTGGAATTAGCGGGACTGAGGGATCAGAGCAGCTCGATCCGGTCGACTTCGACGCCCTTATTGCCCTGCCGGGTCGAGTAGCGAATGCGCTGCTCGGGCGAGAGGGCGGAGATGCCGGACCGGCGCAGCGCGCTGGCGTGGCAATAGATGTCCTGCCCGCCGCCATCCGACATCACAAAGCCGAAGCCCTTTTGATCGTTGAAGAACTTCACCTTGCCCTCGACCATCGGACCGGAGGGGCCGCTGTCACGGTCGCGAAATCCACCGCCGCCACCGAAACGATCTCCACCGCCGAAACGATCGCCGCCACCGAAGCGGTCACCACCGCCAAAACGGTCGCCGCCGCCAAAGCGGTCACCACCGCCAAAACGATCACCGCCACCGAAACGGCCGCGTCCACCACCGCCACCGCCTGGGCCGCGCGAAGGTGTCGGATCTGCCGTCGACGTGTCGACGCTGTGTACGGTCGTCACCTGAAGACCGCGCGGTGAATCCTGTAGGTCGACCACAACGGTCGAGCCTTGCGGGACATTCGGTTGTCCCGCCGCCGCCAATGCGGATGCGTGACAGAAAGCATCGTCACCGCTTTCCAGCGTGATGAAGCCGTAGCCTTTTGTGGAGTTGAACCATTTGACCGTTCCCTTGACCGAAGCCTTCGCAAGGGGACGCGAACCGCTGTTATCGAAGTTTGCCATGTGAAGCCGATAAAATCCGCCGGGCGCCAATCCGCTGGGCGCCACAGACCTTCCGGCATGAGGATCGGGCGCTTAACCCTTATCATGCGCAAAAGGTCGCGGTTTCCGCAACAGGGGTAGGGATAAGGAAAGGGGCGCCGGCTTGGAGAGATCGACCGGCGCCCCGTGCTGCGGTTGCGTCTTGGGGGCACGCAGACCGCGGTTAGGCATCAGGCAAAACGTGCGATTTCATCGAATTCAAAGCGCGGGCTGCGCGGGAAGACTTTCTCCGCATCGCCATAGCCAATGTTGATGAGGATGTTGGATTTCACATCGCTGTTCGGGAAAAAGGCTTTATCGACCGCAGCGTTGTCGAAGCCGGTCATCGGTCCGGTATCAAGGCCGACGGCCCGCAACGCAAGGATGAGATAGCCCGCCTGCAGCGTGCCGTTTTGGAAGGCTGTGCGTTCCGCGAACTCCGCGTTGCCGCTGAACCAGGAACGCACATCCGCATGCGGAAACAGGCGCGGGCCATGCTCGTAGAACTTGGTGTCGTAACCGACGATCGCGGTCACGGGCGCGGCCATCGTCTTGTCGACATTGCCCGGCAGCAGTGCCGGCTTCAGCTTCTCTTTGGCTTCCTTGCTGCGCACGAAGACGAAGCGCGCGGGCAGGGTGTTGGCACTGGTCGGGGCCATCTTGGCGAGATCGATGGCTTCACGCAGCAGCGGCTCGGGCACATCCTTGTCCTGCCAGAAATTGTGGGTGCGGGCCTCGCGGAAAAGCTGGTCCAGCGCCGCTCCGCTGATGGCAGGGATTTCGATCGGCTTTTCGGCGACTTTGAGCATGGTGACCTCTCCAGTTGTTGTCTGGGGAGGATGTGGGCGGTATATCTATCAGAACAATTGGCCAAATATTGATGGTTTTCATCAGAAAATAAGATAGATGCTGGATCGGCTCACCCTCGACCAATTGCGCGCCCTCATTGCCGTGGCAGAGACCGGCAGCTTCTCCGCCGCCGCCCGAAAACTGGGGCGAGTCCAGTCCGCCATCAGCCAAACCATTCAATCGCTGGAAGACACGCTCGGCGTCGAGCTGTTCGACCGCAATGCCAAAACGCCGAAGTTGAACGAGACGGGGCGCGTGCTTTTGCAGGATGCGTATGGCCTGGTGCATGGCGCAGCCGCGCTCCGCGCGCGCGCGGAAAGCATTGCCGCCAATATCGAGCCGGAGCTGACGCTCGCCGTCGACTCCATGTTTCCCAACCATGTGCTGATGGCGACGTTGCGCGAGTTCAGCTCCGTCTTCCCGAATGTCAGTGTGACGCTTTTCACGGAAGGTTTGGGTGCGGCAGAACAACGCCTGCGTGACGGCGTGGCGCGTCTTGGCATCTATTCGCCGCTGTCGACCGCTGTCTCGAACGATCTGCAATGGGAGCCGATGACGAGCATCGAACTCATGCCGGTCGTCGCGGCATCGCATCCCCTGGCAAGCGAGGCGTCACCGATCGATCGCCATACGCTGGAAAAGCACATCCAGCTTGTGCTCACCGACCGCACGCCGATGAGCCAGAATCTGCGCGGCGGAATTCTCTCGCTCCATATCTGGCGCTTCGCCGATCTGGGCACGCGGCTCGAATTCCTTCTTGCCGGATTTGGCTGGTGCAACATGCCCCGTCATCTCGTTGCCGATCATATAAAGGCGGGCAAACTGAAAGAGCTTGCGATCAAAGACCAACCGCATCTCGTTTTGCCGATGCACGTCGTATACGACCGCGGCCGCCCGCCGGGAAAAGCGGGGCGCTGGTTCGTTGAAGAACTGCGCAAGCGGATCGTCCAGTGCATTCCGCTGAAGGCCGGCGTCGGACCGGCCGCGGAAATCTAGCGTCCGGCTTCGCGGAAGAGCATGAACGAGAGAATGAGCGGCACGATCACGCCGCCATAGCTCACCCACATCGGAATATCATAAGGCCCGACGACGATCGTCCATCCGGCGTAAACCCTGTACGCGTGAACCGCAGCGACAACCAGAAACAGCAACGCCGCGAGCATCGTGAATGGTTTCATGCGATTTGCGGGCTGGCCGCCCGCCCTCCCCAGAACACGCCATGTTTGCGAAAAAGCCCGCGGTGCGCAATGTAAATGCGGTTCAGTAAGGCAAGCTGATGAGCACGCCACTTGGGATTATCGAAGGCTATTACGGGAAGCCCTGGAGCTGGCAGGCGAGGGCGGACACCGCGTCTTTCCTGCAACCGCATGGCTATGCCTTCTATATCTATGCGCCGAAATTCGATCCTTTCCTGCGCGAGCGCTGGGCCGAAGAACATCCGAAAGAGGAATTCGAGGCGCTGAAAAAGCTGTCCGCGCATTGCCGTTCGCTGGGCGTGCGGTTCGGTGTTGGCCTCAGCCCGCTCAATATTTTCCGTGATTTCAATGCCGATGAGCGCAAGCGCCTTGCGGACAAGCTTGCCGCGCTGGATGCTATCGGCCTCGACGACCTGGCGCTTCTGTTAGACGACATGCGCGGCGATCTGCCGGATCTCGCGAAGAACCAGGTCGAGATTTCGCATTTCGTGAAGGCGCACACCAAGGCGACGCGCCTGATCGTTTGTCCGAGCTACTACACCGATGATCCGCTGCTGGATCGCATCTTCGGGCAGCGCCCGGCGAACTATCTGGAAGATTTCGGCAAAGCGCTCGAACCCAAGATCGAAGTGTTCTGGACCGGCGAGGAAGTCTGCTCGCGCGAATACAGTCCCGGCCATCTGCAGCGCGTCAGCGATCAACTCCGCCGCAAGCCCTTCCTGTGGGACAATTACCCGGTGAACGACGGACCGCGCATGTCGCAATATCTCTATCTGCGCGCATTTACAGGACGACCGGCGGCCATGGGCGCGCATCTGTCGGCGCATGCGGTCAATCCCGCATTGCAATCGACGCTCTCGTGTGTCCCCTCTCTCACGCTGGCGGAGAGCTATGCGAAGGGCGAGCGCTACGAATATGGCGCGGCGTTTCTCCGCGCGGCGACGCAAGTTCTCGGAAGAGAACTTGCGCTGCGGGTGCAGGCCGACCTCTTGTCATTGAACGACGTCGGTTTGGACAAGCTCGGCGAGCGAAGAGAAAAACTGCGCGCCCGGTATGCCGCTTTCGATCATCCGGGCGCGCAGGAAATCGTGGCGTGGCTCGACGGCGCCTATCGCATCGGCGCCGACGAGATGCCGACGGGTTGATTACTCCTGTGCCTTGAGCAAGGCCGCGGTTTCACTCGCTGTCTTCTGCGCGGTGGCGAGATCGGTGGCAGCGATGCCGCTGGAGGCTTTGTCGGCGGCAGCCTGAAGTTTCGCCTTCTTCGCCGCATCGGCGGTATCAGGGATCGCGCCATTGCCGCTATGCGCGCAGGGATTCATCTGTTTGGCATCGAAGCCTGTGCCGCTCGGTCCCACCAGGCAGTTCAGCGCGTGGTGCAGGTGCATGTGGACGCCATCAATGGCCGTCGCCTGGGCCGCAAGGCCCGCGTGGGTCTCCGCATTCACGATCTCGCTTTTGGAGTCCGCGTGCGCTTGCACGGCGATCAGCGAAAGAGCACCTGTCAGTGCCAGCATGGTCTTTTTCATGATTTCCTCCCTTTTGATGCCTTCACTATAGCGCATTCCGGTTGACAGGACTCCGTCCGCAAACCTTTGATCGCGCCGTGAGCGGAACGACCGAACAGACGGGAACATTGGCGGCGGCGGTGGCGCAGGCCGCAAAGCTGCTCGGTTCGCGGCCCGATCTGGCGATCGAGCAAGCACGCGAAATCCTCAAGGCGGTGCCGGGCCACGCACAAGCACTCTTTATTTTGGCCTCGGCGCTGCGCATGCAGGGTGATGCCGCACAGGCGCGCGGAATTCTGGAACGCCTGGTGCAGGCTTTGCCCCAGTCGGCGGATGCGCGTTACGAGCTGGGCCTCGCACTTTCCGATCTGGGCGAGAACCGCCGCGCCATCGAAATCCTGACCGAGGCCACGCGTATCAACCCGAAGCACGCGCATGCATGGCGCGCGCTGGGCGATGAACGCACGCTGGTGGGCGATGCCGGCGGCGCGGACGAGGCTTACGCGCGTCACATCGAAGCGTCGGCGAACGATCCGAAGCTGCTCGAAGCGGCGGCGGCGTTGTGCGAGAACCGGCTCGCCATAGCGGAGCGGATGCTGCGCGGCTTCCTGAAAATCCATCCCACCGACGTGTCCGCGATCCGCATGCTCGGTGAAATCGCGTCACGTCTGCGCCGCTACGACGATGCGGAGAAACTTTTCGGCCGCGCTCTGGAGCTGGCGCCGGGTTTCGAAGCCGCCCGCAACTGCTACGCCGCCATTCTTTATCGCAACGGCAAGCCGCAAAGTGCGATCGAACAGGCGGATCTGTTGCTGGCCCGCTCGCCGCGTAATCCCGGCTATCTCGCGGTAAAGGCGGCGTCGCTCAGTCTCGTGGGCGAATATGAACGCTCGATCTCAATTTTCGAGCAGTTGCTGAAGACCCATCCCGATCATCCCAAGGCGTGGATGAGTTTCGGCCATGTGTTGAAGACGACTGGCCGCCAGGCGGAGAGTATTGCCGCTTATCGCAAGAGCATTGCGCAGCTGCCGAGCCTCGGCGAAGCCTATTGGAGCCTCGCCAATCTCAAGACATTCCGCTTCACGCCGGACGATATCGCCGCGATGCGCGCACAGCTCGCGCGAACCGACATCGACGACGAGGATCGCTTTCACCTCGATTTCGCGCTCGGCAAGGCGCTGGAGGATGCGGGTGATTACAAAGAATCGTTCGTGCACTACACCAACGCCAACGCCCTTCGCCGCAAGGCGCAGCCCTATCACAAGGATCACACAGAGAGCTTTTCGCGCCGCCTGAAATCGTTCTACACGCGCGAATTCTTCGAAGCGCATGCGGACGCGGGCTCTTTGGCACCCGACCCCATCTTCATCATTGGCCTGCCGCGTTCGGGATCGACACTGATCGAGCAGATTCTTTCCAGCCACTCGCAGGTCGAAGGTACGATGGAATTGCACGACATCGGCCAGATAACCCGTGAGCTCGGCAAATGGGTTCGGAAACAGGACGACGACAGCTATCCGGAGATTGTCGCCGAATTGCCGCTCGAACGTTTTCGGGCGCTCGGCGAGGAGTACCTCGAACGCACGCGCATCCATCGCAAGTTCGGCCGGCCGTTCTTCATCGACAAGATGCCGAACAATTTTCTCCACGCCGGCTTCATCCATCTGATCCTGCCGAACGCGAAGATCATCGACGCGCGCCGCCATCCGCTCGGCTGTTGCTTCTCCTGCTTCAAGCAGCATTTCGCGCGCGGGCAGGCGTTCTCGTACGGCTTGGAAGACACAGGGCATTATTACGCGGAATATGTGTCGCTCATGGCGCACTACGATTCCGTTTTGCCGGGCCGGATTCATCGTGTCATATATGAAGAGATGGTGGCTGACCCCGAGACACAGGTGCGCCGTCTGCTGGAATACTGCGGATTGCCGTTTGAAGAATCCTGTTTGCGCTTTTACGAGAACGACCGCGCCGTCCGTACCGCAAGTTCTGAACAGGTCCGGCAGCCGATCTATCGGGATGCGACAGATCACTGGCAGAACTTCGAGCCGTGGCTCGATCCGCTCAAGGAAAGTCTGGGGCCGGTCCTTCCGGCCTATCCCGGCATTCCGGTATTTTGAACACAGTCCGCAATTCCTTTGCCGCGATGCGGAAAACCAGCATTGACGGCGGCAAAGGCCCGGTTTCACAATAACGTCGTATAACCAGGATTCCCCGAGAAGCTGGCGTGCGGGCGCCGGCGGGAATTGTCTGGGCACGGGGAAATC
>JBQCJO010000574.1:0-8244 GCA_051952735.1 Rhizomicrobium sp. | reverse complement strand
CGACATCCTCGCGCGGCAGCATCTTTTCACCGTGATGTGCGGTGCGATAGTCGGCGTCATGCGAGTAGGCTTCGTTGAAGCCTTTGACGATGTCGTCGACACCGGGCGGTCCATAGACCTTCAGAGGCGAGCGCCTTCCCGCCACCCATGTTTGCAACCGCAATTCGCCAAGATCACCGATATGATCGGAATGGAAGTGGGTGAAGAAGACGCCTTTGATCTTCTCAAGCGGCACACGCCACACCATGAGATTGCGCACCGAGTCCATGCCGGTATCGATCACATAGAGGTCGTCGCCCGCGGCGATCAGTGCGCATCCGCCCGCACGGTTGGGATCGGGAAGCGGCGCATTCGTGCCGCAGAGGAGAACCGAAAGCTCGCCGGGTTTTGCGAGTTGCACATCCGGCCCTCCGATGCGGCTGCCGGCGGCTTCGCGATAGAGCCACAGGTCGACCGCATTGAATCGCGTGGCGATCCACGCGGCAGCGAGCAGAAGAACGGCGATGCCGCCGATGATCAGGATGAAGCGTTTCATCGGGCTTGCAATCCATTCTCTTTGAGCCGCCAGAGCAGAAGATCGAGGCGGTCCTGCCCGAAGAAGGGTTCGCCGTTGAACGCCATCGTCGGCACGCCCCAATGGCCGCTATCGGCATGCGCCTTCTGATTGGCCATGATGATGGCTTCATATTTGTCGGGATCGGCGGTGATCCTGGCATCGAGCGCGGCGAGGTCCAGACCGGCGCGTTCCGCCGCATTTGCGAGATGATCGCCTTCGTGCCAGTTCACGATCTCACCGCACCAGATCACCCGGCTGATTTCGTTCAGGAAGTCCAGACCATGCGGGGTTTCCGCTGCCGCGCATCCAAGCCGCGTCAGGCGATGGATGTAAGGCTGGTTCGGCGTCGCGGCGCGCGTCGCGGGATCGACAACGACGGGATCGGGCCGCGGCCAGCGATAGGGCATGCCCAGCATCTGCGAGATGCGAAACGTGTCGCGCATCAGATAGGGAATCCACATCGGGTTCACCTGTCCGAAGAACTCGCCGGACCGCACAGCGAGCGGATAGACCGGACGCACATTGATGTTCAGATCATAGTCCCGCTGCATCGCCACCAGCCGCGGCGTTGCAAGATAGGAGTACGGGCTGCGGAACGACCAGAAGAGATCGATGCTGAGAGTCATTTTCCGCTCTCCGAATGAAGGTAGGCGATGCAGGCGTCCGCCAACGCGTTCACGGCGCGCGCGTCGTTGATCTGCGTCGGTGCTTCCTTGTTGAGTATGCCGACGATCAGGAAGCCGTAGATCATCTGGGTCATGGCGCGGATGTTGACCGGGCCTTCACTTTCGACGCGAAGAGCGTTTTCCAACGCCGTGGCGAAACGGTCGCGGAATCCAAAGATCGCCTTCATGGCCAGCGGATGGTCGAAACCGCGCTCCACGATGGCGCGGAAGAGACCGCGGTGCTTGCGGAAATTGGCGGCAGAGCCCGTCACGAAATTCCGCACGATCTGCTCGCGGCTCATGTTCGCTTCGAACACGCCCTCGAGGCCCGCCCGCGAGTCTTCGATGAACTCCTCCGCGATGGCGAAGAACAGGGCGTCCTTGTCCTTGAAGCGGAAATAGACCGCGCCCACCGAACAGCCGGCTTCCCTGGCGATGTCCGAGATCTTCGCGCCGTCATAACCCTTGTCCGCGAACACGGCCTCCGCGGCTTCCAGCAGTCGGGCGCGGGTCGCGCGGCTGCGTTCTTGGGTGGCCGGCAGGGACCAACGCTCGGAAGCCTTCTTTTTTGCGGTGCTTGCCTTGGCCATGGTCCGGTGCTAAATCTGAATCACAATTCAGATTATGACGAAAGCGCGGATTCGTCAATCCGCGCGTTGGGGAGCAAAGGCATGACCCTCGTACCGACACCCAAACAGATCCAGACGATGGCCGAGAACGGTCCCGAAGGACCGATGGTGATGGTCAATCTTCTGAAGTACCGGAAGAAAGCGGCTTATGAGCCCGGCCGCCCCGAGGCGAAGGAAAATCTCAGCGGGCGCGAGGCCTATCAGCGCTATGGCATGGCCGCGATGCAGCACGTGATGAAGCGTGGCGGCAGCGTGGTGTGGGGCGGTCCGCAGAAATTCGTGATGATCGGCGATGCGGAAGACAATGACTGGGATGATGTTGTCTGCGTTCGCTATCCCTCGCGGGAAGCGTTCCTGGACATGACGCAGGATGAAGACTACCTCGCCGCGCATCATCACCGGGAAGCGGGACTGGAACGGACCGCTCTTCTCTGTTGTGGTGCGGGCATGGCGGCATGAGCGTCTACACCATTTATGGCGGGCTCGGTTCGCCCTATTCGATGAAGATGCGCGCGATCCTGCGCTATCGACAGCTTGCCTATGTCTGGAAACAGGCCGATGGCGGCGCGGATATTTTCCGCCATGTGAAAGCGCCTGTCATTCCGGTGATCCACTATCCCGACGGCACCTGGCATAACGATTCCACGCCGATGATTTTCGAGCTGGAGCGCCGCCACAAAGAACGCTCCATCGTGCCCACCGATCCGGCGCAGGCTTTTCTCGCTTGCCTGCTGGAGGACTTTGCGGACGAGTGGGGCACAAAAGCGATGTTTCACTATCGCTGGTTCCGCGAGCGCGACCAGAAGCAGATGAGCGAATGGCTTGCGTTCGACCGGCTGAAGGGCAAGGGCCGCGACACGATCCTGAAGGCCGCGAAGGCTTTCCGCGATCGGCAGGTGGGACGCATGCCGATCGTCGGCTGCACGCCGGAGAATGCGCCGATCATCGAAGAAAGCGCAAAGCGGATCATGGCGTTGTTCGAAGCCTTCGTGACCGAAGAACTCTTTTTGTTCGGCTCACGCCCGTCGCTGGCGGATTTCGGATGGCTCGGCCAGCTCTCACAGCTTGCCGTCGATCCAACGCCGCAAGATCTGATGCGCGCGGACTATCCGTTCACCTTCCGCTGGCTCGCCAATCTGGATGATGCCTCCGGCCTCGATGGCGAATGGCGCGATCCGGAAGCGCCGGTCACATCCGCGGTGTCAGGACTGTTGAAGCACGCCGGCGATATCTATTTCCCCTTCCTGCTCGCCAACGCCGATGCCGTGGCGAAAGGCGCGGAGACGTTCTCAGTGTCCCTGCTGGGGCAGACCTATACCCAGGGGAGTTTCAAATATCAGGTGAAGTGCCTGGTGGAGTTGCGCGCTGCATACGCGCGGCTGGACGAAGACGCAAAGAAGAAGGTCAAGCCCGTTCTCGACGAAACGGGCTGTCTGAAACCGTTGGGAGGCTGAGTTGGGCCGCAAAATCCTTTTCATCACCACCGATCAGCAGCGCTTCGACTCGCTCGGCGTCAACGGCAACAAGTTCTGTCGCACGCCGAACATCGACGCGCTGGCGAAGGGCGGCATCAACTACACGCGTGCCTACAATCAGAACACCGTCTGCATGCCCGCGCGTTCCACCATGCTTACGGGGCAATATGTCCGCACGCATGGCGTTTTCTCGAATGGCGTGCCGTTGCCGGAAGATGCGCCGAGCATCGCGCAATTCCTGAAGGACAAAGCAGGTTACAAAACGGCGCTTGTCGGCAAAGCGCATTTCGAGCCGGGCTTCGATCTCACCGGCAAGTGGGCAGAGACACGGCGCCAGATGACAGGGGACTTCGGGCCTTGGCGCGGCTTCGATTACGCAATCCACGCCATGCACATCACCAGTTTCCGCGGCCAGCCTGCGGGGCATTACGGCCGCTGGGTGCAGAAGAATTTTCCGGAGTGGTTCAACACTTCCGCGCCGCTGTTGAATGCCGCCGGCGGCGGCGACACCGGTGCGCCTGAGACGACAAACAACCCGATGCCGCGCGAGGCTTATCATACCGATTGGCTCGCCGGTCTTGCGGTGGACTGGTTGAAGAACCTCGACAGCGAGGATGACTGGTTTCTCTGGCTCAGTTTTCCGGACCCGCATCACCCTTGGGATCCGCCGGCGTCGGAAAACAAGCGTTGCGATTGGCGCGATCTTCCCTTGCCGGAAGGTCATCCCGGCTCGCCGGAAGCGATCCGCAAGGTGTTGGCGCAGAAGCCGGCGCACTGGCTGGCCTATTACGACGGAAAGTTCGCCAACATTGAAGGCGGCCCGATGAACTTCACGCCGCAACAGCTCACACATGACAATGTGCGTGAGATCAACGCCAAGGTGCATGTGATGAACGAGCTGATTGATGAAGCGATCGGCAAGGTGATGGGCGAGATCAAGGCGCGCGGCTGGAACGACGATACCGACGTGATCTTCACCACCGATCATGGCGAGCTGCAGGGCGACTTCGGTTTTGTCTACAAAGGCCCGTGGCATGTGGATGCGTTGATGCGTCTGCCGTTCATCTGGCGGCCCGCGCCGAGCGCGCAGGTGAAGCCCGCAAAGGTGCAGCAGCCGGTGGAGCAGGTGGATATTGCTGCAACCTGCGCGGCCATCGCGGGCGTCGCGCAGCCGGACTGGATGCAGGGCAAGCCGCTGCCGATCTCGGATGACGGCTCGCGCCAGCGCGCGTTCTGCGAATGGGACAGCCAGTTTCCCGGCTACGGCTTTCACTTCCGCTCAATTTATCGTGACGGTTTTATGCTTACGAAGTACGAGCCATCCACGCCCGGCAAACCGAACGGCCTCGAGGAAAGCTGGCCGCAATTCGCGGGCATCACCACGCCCATCCGCTACGATGGCACGGAAGGCGAACTCTACAATCTCGATGACGATCCCCATCAATGGGAGAATCTCTGGGATAATCCGCGCTATCGCACGCTGAAGAGCGACATGATTGCCGATATGTATGACAACATGCCCCCCGAGCGTGATCCCAAGCTGAAAGTCGAAGCGCCCGCTTGATCCCTCTCCCAAAAGTCTGACAAGCTGTCAGCAGCCGCCGGAAAGACGCGGCAATTCAAGGGAGAAGACGGATGGCTCTGATCGTCTACGGCGCATCCTTGTCGCCTTTTGTGCGCAAGGTGCAGGTGGTGCTGGCCGAAAAAGGCCTCGACTACAAGCTGGAGCAGATCAACCCGTTTTCCGCGCCGCCCGAATTCGCGACGATCAGCCCGCTGAAGCGCGTGCCGGCGTTCCGCGACACCGACGTGCCGGAGCCGAACACGCTGCCGGACTCTTCCATCATCTGCGATTATCTCGAGCACAAATTTCCCGCGCCCGCGCTCTATCCCGCCGATCCGTTCCAGCGCGCCCGCGCGTTGTGGTTCGAGGAATATGCCGACTCCCAGATGGCACAGAACCTCGTCCGTGCCTTCTTCTTCGAGCGCATCGTCAAGAAAATGATCCGGCAGGAGACGGACGAAGCGATCTGCGAAAAGGCGAAGACCAAAACCATGCCTGCCGTGTTCGACTACCTGGAAAAGGAAATCGGCAGCAACGAATTCCTCATCGGCGGCAAGTTCAGCATCGCCGACATATCCATCTGCACCATGCTCGTGAACCTGGAGCACGCCGGCGAGCCCGTCGACGCCGCGAAATGGCCCCGTCTGGCGGCTTACGCCAACAGGGTTCACGCCAGACCCTCCTTCAAAAGCTTGATCGATATCGAGCGTCCTATCGTCCAAAATTTCCGCGCGGCCTGAGCCATGCTGCGTTCCGATTCCGAAAGCGGAAATCCCGCCGCGCGCGTCAGTTTTTTTCGGCTGATCGCATTCGTGCTCCCGTCCATTTCGCTGGCCGCCGTGGGCATGCCGCTCGTTGTCCATCTGCCCCAGTTCTATGCCTCGAAAGAGATCGGCCTCAGCCTGGTGGTCACGGGCTCTGTCTTCACGCTGATGCGGCTTCTCGACGTCGCGATCGATCCCATTGCCGGCTATGTCAGCGATCGCTGGGTCACGCGTTGGGGCCGCCGCCGCCCCATGCTGGTGGTCGGCGCTCCGTTGCTCGCCATCGGTGTATGGCAAGTCTTCGTTCCCGGCGGCCCGGTAAGCGCCACGCATCTCGGCTTCTGGCTGTTCGTGATGTATCTGGGATATTCCATGTGCATCATTCCGCATTTGTCGTGGGGATCGGAGATCACGCCCGATTATCATGAGCGCAGCCGCGTGTTCGGCTGGATGCAGGCTTTCACGGTTGCCGGCATGATGGGCGTTTTGATCTTGCCCGCGATATTGGAAAATATCGGCATCGCGCAGCATTCCACGCAGATCATGGCGATGGCGGTCTTCACGATCGTGACCTTGGTGCCCGGCGTTGCGCTTTGCGTCATTGCCGTGCCCGAGCCTGAAACCCGGCTGAAAACGACCGCGCCGTTCTGGCCAACCTTGAAATTCATGCTTCGCAATCGCGCGATGCTGACCGTGATATCGGTCGATTTCCTCGAAGCGGTCAATCAAGGCGCACGCGGCGCGACTTTCTTCTTCTTTGCGACCATCGCTATCGGACTACCGAAAACGGCAAATTCCATCCTTCTCCTGTATTTCCTCGTGGGGGTCGCCTGTATTCCACTCTGGATCATGATTTCGCGGCGGATCGGAAAACACAAAACCATGGTCGCCGCTTTTGTGTATGGGATCTGCGCTGCACCACTTCTTCTGATTATTCCTTATGGAAATATTTGGGTGGCTGGCGCGGTTCTCGTTCTCACGGGCGTGCCCTATGGCGCGCCGTCCTTTCTCCTTCGCTCTATGATGGCTGACGTCACGGATGTGGACGCCGCGGAGAACAACGCAGAACGCGCCGGCCTCATGTATTCGTTCCTCTCGCTTACGAGCAAATTCGGCGTTGGACTGTCGGTGTTCGTGACGTTCACGGCCCTCTCGCTGATCGGTTTCGATCCGAAAGCGACTCATATCGCACCCGACCTGCCGGAGCATTTGCGGCTGGTCTATGTGGCCATTCCGATGTTCTTCAACGTCCTGTGCCTGGCTGCCGTTCTTGGCTATCCGATCGACGAGCACAAGCAGCGCGCCGTGCGCGAGGAGATCGAAAGGCGGCGCCAGATTGGCGTTCCTCCGGGAATTCTGGAAGGCGACGGCGTGATCGAAACCGCCGCCTCCGAAGCCGCATTGGCGGCCGAAGGGACACGACAATAGCCCGACGTCGACGCGGAACGCCGAGCGCTAACTGCTCTTGCGCTTTTTCCTCCGGCGCGACGCGAACTGATTGAAGGCCTCGACCAGGGCCGAGAACGCCACCGCGAAGTAGAGATATCCGCGCGGGATGTGGAAATGCGCGGCGTCCGCGAGCAACGCTATGCCGATCAGCAGCAGGAAGCTCAGCCCCAGCATCTTCACGGTGGGATTTTCCTCGATGAATTTGGACACCGGCCCAGACGCGACAAACATCAGGATCATGGCCAGCACGATGGCGGCGATCATCACATAGAGGTGCTCGGCCATGCCCACCGCGGTGATCACGGAGTCGATCGAGAACACGAGGTCGAACAGCGCAATCTGAAATATAACCGCCGCAAACGATTTGACGGCTTTGTGCGCGAACTCTTCCTCGCCATTCACCATGACGTGGATTTCGCTCGTTCCTTTGTAGATCAGGAACAGGCCGCCCGATCCCAGAATAACGTCGCGCCAGGAAACACCTTCACCCAGGATCGTGATGAACGGCTCCGAAAGCGACATCACCCACGCAATCGCCGACAGCAGAATGACGCGCATGGCGAGTGCCGCGGCCAACCCGATGCCGCGCGCGCGCCGCTGCTGGGACTTCGGCAACTGGCCGGAGATGATTGAAAGAAAAAGGACGTTGTCGATTCCGAGGACAACCTCAAGAAGCGTCAATGTCACAAGGCTTTCCCATGTGCGCGGATCAGCAAGCAACTCGTACATGTCTCAGAACCAGGGCTGAAAGAGGGTTGGGAACAGATAAAACACGGTCTCGCGGGCGGTGAGAAGGGCCACCGCCGCGCCGATAAGCACATCGCTCAGAAAATGCGCGTTCAGAAAAACGCGGGTAAGCGCGAGATAGAGAGCGACGGCGAACCACAAAGGCGCAAGGATCGGCAGGATCGCGGATGCGATCACGGCCACGCAGAAGATGGTCAGCGCATGCCCGGATGGAAAGGAATCGTATTGCAGGTCGAAATGGAAGGGCCGGAATCCGAACAGTTTCAGTTCCAGTTCGTCTCTCGGCCGCCGACGGCCCAGCAGGATTTTGATGCTGTGCAGAATCGCACTGCCGATGGCGAGACACGCCAGATAGGCCAGCGACGTTCGTGACCAGAATTCCAGAAGCGGTGTCG
>JBQCJO010000573.1:0-3979 GCA_051952735.1 Rhizomicrobium sp. | reverse complement strand
CTTCGTTTTCTCGCTGGCGATGATGACCGCGTCGTCGCCCATCTCGCTGCGCACCTGGCCCAGCGCGTCGCGCATGTCTTTGGCGAGGAAAGTGCGTAGCCGCATGGCTTACACCTGGCCCAGCGTGCGCAGGCGCACGCTTGCATGGATTTCGTTCTGCGACATGACGACGGTCTGCGGGCGGAAGCGTTCGACAATAGAGCGCACGAACGGACGTACCATCGGGCTCGTCAGCAGAACCGGAATGTCGCCGCTCTGTCCGGCTTCATCGAAGCGCAGGCGCACGGCCTGGATGAATTGCTGCAACTGGCTCGGCGCCATCGCGAGCTGTTTGTCCTCGCCCTGGCCGATGATGGACTCCGCGAAAGCCTGCTCCCACGCGGGCGACAGCGCGACCAGCGGCAAGTAGCCGCCCGGCGCCGTGTTGGCGTGGCAGAGCTGACGCGCGAGGCGCGCGCGCACATGCTCGATGATGTAGAGCGAGTTCTTGGTGTGACCGACGACTTCAGCGATGCCTTCGAGGATCGCGGGCAAATCGCGGATCGAAACGCGCTCGCCCAGCAATGTCTGCAGCACGCGCTGCACGCTGGTGACGGAAATCTGCGACGGCATGAGTTCGTCCACGAGCTTCTTGTGCTCGGGCGGCAATTCGTCGAGCAGCTTCTTGGTCTCCGCATAAGAGAGAAGCTCGCTCATGTGCGACTTCAGAACTTCGGTGAGATGCGTGGTCAGCACCGTTGCCGGATCGACGACGGTGAAGCCGCGGAAATTCGCTTCCTCGCGCAAGTTCGCGGAAACCCATGTCGCAGGCAGGCCGAACGCCGGCTCCGTGGTGTGCGTGCCCGGCAGATCGACCGGCGCGCCTTTGGGATCCATGACGAGCAACGAGCCCGGGAAGAGTTCGCCGCGGCCGGAATCCACTTCCTTGACGCTGACGCGATATTCGTTGGCGCCAAGCTGCATGTTGTCGAGGATGCGCACGCTGGGCATGACGAAGCCCATCTCCGTGGCAAGCTGGCGGCGCAAGGCCTTGATCTGGTCGGTGATGCGATGGCCCTGCACGTCGTTGATGAGCGGCAGCAGGCCATATCCGAGTTCGACGCGCAGCAGGTCGAGGGCAAGCGCGCTGGCAATCGGCTCTTCCTTCGGTGCCGCTTCGGCCTTGGCTTTCTCTTCCTGCTGAACTTCCTCGACGCGGACCTGTTCCTTGCGCTTGTAGGCATACCAGGCGGTGGTGCCGATCGCGGCGGAGAGCAGGGCGAAGACGAAGGTCGGCATGCCGGGCAGAAGACCCACGATGCCCATCACCGCCGACGCCATGCCCAGCGCCTGCGGATAGTAGGAGAGCTGGCCCATCAGCGCCTTGTCGGTCGCGCCTTCGACGCCGGCCTTCGACACCATGAGGCCGGCAGCGGTGGAGATGATGAGCGCCGGCATCTGGCTGACGAGACCATCGCCGACGCTCAGGATGGTGAATGTCTGCGTGGCGTCGCCGAAGCTCATGCCTTTTTGCGCAACGGCGATGATGATGCCGCCGACGATGTTGATGCCGACGATGAGCAGGCCTGCGATCGCATCGCCGCGCACGAACTTGGACGCACCGTCCATCGCGCCGAAGAAATTGGATTCGCCTTCCAGCTCCTTGCGGCGGCGGCGCGCCTCGGCTTCGTCGATGAGACCGGCGGACAGATCGGCGTCCACCGCCATCTGCTTGCCGGGCATCGCATCCAGGGTGAAACGCGCGGCAACTTCCGCGATACGGCCCGAACCTTTGGTGATGACCACGAAGTTCACGATCACCAGGATCGCGAACACGATCAGGCCGATCACGAAATTGCCGCCCATGATGAGGTGGCCGAACGCCTGAATGACATAGCCCGCGGCTTCCGTGCCTGTCGCGCCGTCGGACAGGATGAGGCGCGTGGACGCGAGATTCAGCGCAAGGCGCAGCATCGTGCTGATGAGCAGCACGGCAGGAAACGAACTGAATTCGAGCGGCTTCCTGATGAACACACAGGTCATCAGGATCAGGATTGCGAAGGACAGCGAGAAGGCGAGGCTGACGTCGAGCAGCCATGTCGGCAGCGGCAGGATCAGGACGATGAGAATCGCCATGATGCCGATCGCGAGACCGAGATCGCTGCGCTTGAGAAGGGCCTGCGCGGTCGCGAGGTTCAGTCCGAACCCTGGTGCCGGCGCCGCTGTGTAAACATCAGCCATGGGTGCTTATCAGCCTGCCGCGCGCGCTTCGCCGTGGTTCGGGATCGCAAGACCGGACTGCGAATATTCGCGCAGCTTGTTGCGCAAGGTGCGGATCGAGATGCCCAGGATGTTCGCCGCGTGCGTGCGGTTGCCGAGGCAGTGGTCCAGCGTGTCGAGGATCAGGTCGCGCTCCACATCGGCCACCGTGCGGCCGACAAGGCCGCGTGTGGCGACGACGCTCGCCGCCTGAAAAGCCGCCGAAACCGTGTTCGGCAGATTGTTCTGCGGGCCGACCTGTGTGCCGTCGGGCAGGCGGATCGCTTCCGGCGAAATCTCCGCGCCGCTGGCGAGCAGCACCGCGCGATGGATCGTGTTCTCGAGTTCGCGGACGTTGCCTTTCCAGCCATGCGAGATCAGCAAGCGCTCCGTCGCGCTGGCGATCGGGCGGAACGGCACGCCGTTGGCCTCGGCATATTTGTGCGCGAAGTGGCGGGCCAGCGCGAGAATGTCTTTCGGACGTTCGCGCAGCGCCGGCAGGCGCAGGTTCACCACGTTCAGGCGATAGAGAAGGTCTTCGCGGAATGTGCCGTGCTTCACCGCTTCGTTGAGATCGCGGTTGGAGGTGGCGATGATGCGGATATCCACCTTGACCGGCTTGGTGCCGCCGACGCGGTCAATCTCGCGTTCCTGGATGGCGCGCAGCAATTTTGCCTGCAGGCGGGCATCCATTTCGCTGATTTCGTCCAGCAGCAGCGTGCCGCCATTGGCTTCCTCGAACTTGCCGACGCGCCGGGCGATGGCGCCGGTGAACGCGCCCTTCTCATGACCGAACAATTCGGATTCGAGCAGGTTCTCCGGGATCGCGGCGCAGTTCACCGAGATGAACGGCTTCTCGGCGCGCGCGGATTTGCGATGGATGTACCGCGCCATCACTTCCTTACCCGTGCCGCTTTCACCGGTGATGAGGATGGAGGCTTCGCTGCCGGCGACCTGATCGGCCAGCGCCAGCACCGCCGTCATCGCTTCGTCTTCGTGGATGAGCTGATGCGATTCATCGGCGACGGCGGCCAGGATCGCCGCGATCATCTCCGCGTCGGCGGGAAGGGGCAGATATTCTTTGGCGCCGGCGCGGATGGAATCCACGGCCTTGCGCGCGTCGGTGCCGATGCCGCACGCCACGACCGGCGTGCAGATGCGCTCGGCGGCGAGCTGGCGGACCAGCGTTCCGATGTCGTAGCCCACGTCGCAGAACACCAGATCCGCGCCGACACCGCCGCGCAGGCTGGCGAGAGCCTGCTCGATGTCGTTCGCGTGCGTGACTTTCGCACCGCGGTCCATCGCGATCTTGGTGGCTGCACCGATCTGACCCTGCAGCGATCCGACGATTAGAAGACGCATGGCTTTATTCCTTCACAAAATACCTTAAGCCTGACCGGCCTTGATGATTTCCGTCATGGTCACGCCGAGGCGGTCTTCCACGAGCACCACTTCGCCGCGCGCGACGAGGCGGTTGTTCACATAGATGTCGATGGCTTCGCCGACCTTGCGGTCCAGCTCCACGATCGTCCCCTTGCCGAGTTTCAGGAGCTGGCTGACTTCCATGCCCGATTTGCCGAGCACCGCCGAAACCGTGACGGGCACGTCGAACACCGCTTCCAGATCGGTGGCCGCGCGCTTGATGTCCGCTTCGGACGGCGCATCGCCCTGCAACAGGGCAGGGGCGTTGGCGTTGGGATCTTCCTGCGCCAGATCGGGCAGCTCGACGTCGTCGTTGCCG
>JBQCJO010000572.1:0-5303 GCA_051952735.1 Rhizomicrobium sp. | reverse complement strand
CTCATTTTTCCGACACGGTGTCACCTGGGTGGCCCCCTTTTGCGGGCCAAGAAAACAAGGGTTGGTTCGATAATCCTGCCGCAACGCCCGCGGGCGCGGTGCCGTGAACGTAAGGGCGCGCGAGCAGCATATACAGAACGCCGACGCCGATGATGGCGAGCCATGTCACGCTCATCGACCAGTTGATGTACCAGGGCGATGTGGGCGTGCGCGGCCAGGCCATGTCCACAATGGCGCCGACGCCATAGATCAGTGCGACGATGTTCACCGGCAACGCCCAGGCACCCAAGCGGAATTTTCCGCCCGGCACCCAGCCGCGCAGCCGCGCCGCGAGCGCACCGACGACGATCATCTGGAATGCGACATAGATGCCGATGATGGCGGACGCCACGATCACCGCGATGGCGTTGGCGAAGATGAGTCCGAGGCAGATGATGATGCCCGCCACGATGCCCGACATGACCAGCGCGCGCACCGGGACGTGCGTGTGCGGCGAGACGGTGGCGAAGAAATCGCTCGCCACCACCATCTTGTCGCGCGCATAGGCGAAGACGAGACGGCTGGTCGCGGCCTGCAGCGACAAGATACAGGACATGAACGACACCAGCACCACGACGATCACGATCTTGAAGCCCGTCTCGCCGAACGCGCCTGTAAGAACCGCGGCGACGGGATCGGCAACCTTGCCGGAGATCGCACCGGGCATGTCCGGCTGCGCCACGATCAAGGCGAGGCAGACGAACGCGGCGGCCAGCATGCCGACATAGATCGTCATGCGCATGGCGCGCGGAATGGCGCTGCCGGGATTGGGCGTTTCCTCCGCCACGTCGCCGCAGGCTTCGAAGCCGTAACAGGTGAAAAGGCCCGTCACCGCCGCCGCCATGAAGGCGGGCCAGTAATTGCCCGCGCCGATGTTGAAGGTATCGAGCACGACGTTGAACGGCTGATGGCGCTGGAAGAGCAGCAGATAACCGCCAACGACGATGGCGCCGAGGATTTCGCAGATGAAACCGAACATCGCGACGCGCGCCAGAACCTGCGTTCCCGCGAGATTGACCAAGGTTGAGATCGCCACCAGCACCAGCGCGATGATCGTCACGGTCAGCGGCGTCGAAGCGAAGCCGAGCAAGGTGGCCACGAACGGACCCGCGCCCACCGCGACGGCGGCGATGGTGGTGAACAGCGCCCAGCCATAGATCCAGCCCGCCATCCACGCCCATTTCTTGCCGACGAGACGGCGCGCCCAGGGATAGAGCCCGCCGGAAATCGGAAACTGCGAAACCACTTCGCAGAAGATCAGGCAGACAAGAAATTGCCCGGCGGCGGCGAGGAAATAGGACCAGAACATCGGCGGCCCGCCCGTGGTGATGCCGAGCGTGAACACCGAATAGACACCGACGACGGGCGAGAGGTAGGTGAAGCCGAGCGCGAAATTCTCCCACAGCGACATCTTGCGGTCGAAGCGCGCGGTGTAACCCAGCGCCGCAAGTTGGGCTGCGTCGTCGTCCTGTACGGCCATTCCTCTGCCCCCAGCGGATGCGGCGCTATTTGTGCGGCAGAGTCGGATCGAGCGTCAATGCGGGTCCGTTTCCGCGATAACATCCCGAAGGAACGCGGCGAATCTGCTTTCGGATGTCGCGCTGGCGGCCACGCGCCGGACGAAAAATTCTCGTGTGACGGGGTACGCCGCCAATGTTCGCACCATGCTCGCGCGCGAGCGCAGAAATTGCTCCTCGCTGACAAGGCCGTCGTCCCACTGTGTGAACATGTCGTCATACTGAATGTAGAGCGCGGTGCATTGCAGAGAAAATTGCCGTTCGGCGATGGCGTCCGGCGTCGGCGTCTCGCCATTCTGCTTGATGAACGCGGCGCAGAGTTTTTCGTCCGCCAAGGCCAGGCTCAAGCTCACGCCGCGCTCCGCCGCGCCCTGCCAGAGCAACGCGCGCGTGTGCCGTGTGTTCTGCCGCGTTTGAAGGCCCAGATAGATGAGCGAAACGAGCACCGCGACGCCGCTGATAACGGTAGCGATGCTAGCCAAATCCGAAAGCGTCATGGCCAGCCCCAGCCGATGCGACGCTATTTCTGGACCAACCACCGCAAATCCGTCAACCTGCCGCACATGGCGGACGAACTCACATGGCTCCAAGAATGGTATGCCGCAAACTGCGACGGCGATTGGGAGCATACCTATGGAATCACAATCGAGTCGCTCGATAATCCCGGCTGGAAAATCGAAATCGATCTGACAGACACACCACTTGCAGACCGTCCATTCGTTCCAGAAAGTAATCTCTCAGACTCATCCTCTTGGTGGGTCTGCAAAATCGAAGATGGAAAATTCCGAGGCTTTTGTGGGCCTCGCGACATTGAAACCGTTATTCGCATTTTTCGGACGTGGACGGCTATCTGAATCCAATTGGAGACGTGCATGGAGACCGCTCTTCGCATCGGTGCGAAATTTGAAGCTGGGAAAGGCGCCGGAGAAAAAGTTCTGAACCCGCGCACGGGTAAGCTGATTATCGAGGTGCCGGAAGCATCCAACGAGCAGGTGGACAATGCGGTGTTCGCGGCGGATGCGGCGTTCGATGCGTGGTCGCGCACGACGCCCGCCGAGCGCTCGGGCCTGTTGCTCAAGCTGGCTGACAAGATCGAAAGCGATGCGGAAGCCTATGCCGATCTGGAAGCGCTGAATTGCGGCAAGCCGCGGCATCTGGTGTTGAACGACGAAATCCCCGGCGTGGTAGATTGCTTCCGCTTTTTCGCGGGCGCGGTGCGCACAATGCATGGGCCGGTGGCGGGGGAATATCTGGCGGGCTTCACCTCCATGATCCGGCGCGATCCGGTCGGCGTGGTGGCACAGGTGGCGCCGTGGAATTACCCGCTGATGATGGCGGCGTGGAAACTCGCGCCTGCGCTCGCCGCCGGAAACACCGTTGTGCTGAAGCCGAGCGAGCAGACACCGCTCACCGCATTGAAACTGGCGCAGCATATCGCGGAGATTTTCCCCGACGGCGTCGCGAACATCATCACCGGGCGCGGCGCTTCTGTCGGCGACCGTCTCATCAATTCGCGGGCTGTGGCGATGATCTCGCTCACCGGCGATGTCGGCACCGGACGCAAGGTGATCGCAGCGGCGCAGGCGACACTCAAGCGCACGCATCTGGAGCTTGGCGGCAAGGCGCCGGTGATCGTGTTCGACGATGCCGATATCGAAGCGGTGGTGGCAGGGCTGCGCTCTTTCGGCTTCTACAACGCGGGGCAGGATTGCACGGCGGCGTGCCGCGTCTATGCCAGCGAGAAGGTGTACGACAATCTGGTGGCCGAGCTTTCGTCCGCTGCGTCATCGCTGAAATTCGATCAGAAAGACGATGGCGAAAACGAACTCGGCCCGCTGATTTCCGCGCGCCAGCAGGAGCGCGTGGCCGGCTTCGTGGATCGCGCGAAAGCGGTGAAACACATCGAAGTCACCGCCGGCGGCAAGACGGGCAAGAACGGTTTCTATTTCGAACCGACGGTGATCGCCGGCGCGACGCAGGACGACGAAATCGTGCGCAAGGAAGTGTTCGGACCGGTGGTTTCCGTCACGCGGTTCAAGGATGTCGATACCGCGGTGAACTGGGCGAACGATTCCGATTACGGCCTCGCCTCTTCCGTGTGGACGAAGGATGTCGCGCGCGGCATGCAGACGGCGGCGCGGCTGCGTTACGGCTGCACCTGGGTGAACTGCCATTTCATGCTCACCAACGAGATGCCGCATGGCGGGTTGAAGCAATCCGGTTACGGCAAGGACCTCAGCATGTATGCGCTGGAGGACTACACCGTGCCGCGGCATGTCATGGTGAATTTGTCGTAAGTGATGCTCCGCCGGTTCAAAAACCAAACTGTCATGGTCCACCGGAGTGTGGGCCACCCAGTTGAAGTCTTACTGGTCTTGAAAGCCGAGCGCAGATGTCACCTGGGTGGCCCGCATTCGCGGGCCATGACAAGTTTTGGTTCGGAGGGGAATTAGAACAATGAGCGACGACAGCAAGAAGTGTCCTTTCTCGAGCGGCATCGACCGGCGCGATTTCCTGAACGGGGTGGCGGTGACGGCGGCGTCGCTCGCGATGATGCGCGAAGCTTCGGCACAGGCGACTCCGGGAATGCAGGACGATCCCGGCTATTATCCGCCGCTGCAGCATAACCTGCGCGGCTCCCATCCCGGCTCGTTCGAGAACGCACATTCGCTGCGCGACGGCACGTTCTGGGATCATGCCAAGAAGCCGGAAGACACGCACGCGATCTACGATCTGGTCGTGGCCGGCGCGGGCATCAGCGGATTGTCGGCGGCCTATTTTTTCCGCAAGGCCAAGCCCAACGCGAAGATCCTGATCCTCGACAATCACGACGATTTCGGCGGCCATGCCAAGCGCAACGAATACGATCTGAACGGCCGCATGGAATTGCAGAACGGCGGCACACAACTCATCGATTCACCGCGTCCCTATTCCAAGGTGTCGGCGGGATTGCTCGCCGATCTCGGCATCGATCCGGTGAAGCTGACGAAGGAATGCGACCGCAACGAACTCTACAAGGATCTTTCGCCCGCGACCTGGTTCGACAAGGAGACCTTCGGCAAGGACGCGCTGGTGGTGGGCCAGTCGCGCGGCGGCGACGAAGGCGAAATGCCGTGGAAGGATTTTCTCGCCAAATGCCCGCTCGATGCGCAGACACAGGCCGACATCCTGCGCGTGGAAGAAGCCGATGTGGATGTGATGCCGGGGCTCACCTCCGACCAGAAGAAGGACAAGCTTTCGCGCATCTCCTACCGCGACTACCTGAAAGACTATCTGAAGGTGAACGACACGACGCTCGCCTTCTATCAGACGATCACGCATGACGAGTACGGCACCGGCATCGACGCGGAGCCGGCGCTGGATTGCTGGGGCTTCGGCTATCCGGGATTCAAGGGATTGAAGCTCGCGCCGGGTTCCACGAACCGCATGGGCAACACGGCGGCGGGCTATCAGGACAATCCCGATCTGCCGAACTTCCACTTTCCGGACGGCAACGCGACGATCGCGCGCGCGCTGGTGCGCAAGCTCATTCCGGGCGTGCTGTCCGGCTCGACGGCGGAAGACATCGTGACGGCGCGCGCAAACTATGCGGCGCTCAACAAGGCCGGCGCGCCGGTGGCGATCCGCTTGTCCAGCACCGTTGTCGGCGTGAAGAACATCGGCACACCCGAAAATTCCAAAGGTGTCGAGATCGCATATGTGCGCGCGGGGAATGTCTATCGCGTACATGCCGCGAACTGCATTCTC
>JBQCJO010000571.1:0-3028 GCA_051952735.1 Rhizomicrobium sp. | reverse complement strand
CCGGCGCTGCCCGCGCTTCCGGCCTCCAGCGACACTGCGCTGGCCCTCGGCTCGAAGATGAATCCGCAGATCGTCGGTGCGCGCGAAGCCGAGCGTGCGGCCGATCTGGCGGTGGATGATGCGCTCGGCGATCTGTCGCCGCAGCTTTCGGTGCAGGGCCAATATCAATATTCGAAGGGCTCGCTTACCACAGGCTTTGGCACGCCGGGTGGAAGCGCTTCCGCATTGAAAGGCGTCTCGGTTCTCGGCGTCGTCACGGTCCCGATCTACAACGGCGGCGGCGACTATGCCGACATTCGTCAGGCCAAGGAGCTTCACAGCCAGACCCAGCTTCAACTTACGGCCGCCGATCAGGCCGTGCATGCGCAAGTGCAGAGCGCGTGGGACACATATGAGTCCGCCAAGGCCGCGATCCTCTCAAACAAGGCCCAGGTCGATGCCGACCAGACGGCTTATGAAGGCGTGCGCAGGGAACAGGAAGTCGGCGCCCGCACGATCCTCGACGTTCTCAATGCGCAGCAGGAACTCCTGAACGCTCAGGTGTCCGTCGTCTCGTCGCAACGCGACGCTTATGTCGCCGCGTATGAGCTTTTGCAGGCGACAGGGCAACTTACGGCGCGATACCTCAAGCTGAATGTGAAGTATTACGATCCGCATGAGCACTACGACAGCGATCACGCCCGCTGGATCGGTTTTGGCGACTGAACCATCGCACAATCGTTAAGAACGTGCGTGTTTCCCGTGCCGGAAAACGCGATCCGTTAACTTCGTCTTTCCTTCTTTAGGCAACTGTCTTACCCTTCGAAGGTCACACCGCGCGTGAAGCGCGGCCGGAGAGGAATCATGGCGAGCAGCCCTCAACACGAACCGACGATGGAAGAGATTCTGGCATCCATCCGGAAGATCATTTCGGAGGATTCCGCGGAAGCTGCCCCGCCTGCGCCGTCTGCGGCACCCGCCGCCGCTGCACCGGCACCAGCCCCCGAGGAAACGCCGGCGCCTGCCGCCGCTGCACTGGAAGAAGACGTTCTGGAACTGACGGAAGAGATTCAGGAACCGGAACCGGCCGCGCCGTCGGCGCCCCCGCCGCAGCCGGAAGAAGTCGAATTCAAGACCATCGAGACGCCGGCTCCCATCTCGGGCTCGGACATTTTCTCCGACAAAACCCGCCGGGCGATCGACGACGCCTTCAGCAAGCTCGACAGCGAAGAGGAGGCGGCTCAGCCCGCTGCACCCATGGCTTCGACATTCCGCAGCACCAATGTTGACGGCGACTCCGTGGAAGCCGTGTTCGAACGCGCCGTGCGCGACGCCGTTGGCCCGCATATCGACCAGTGGATGTCCAACCAGAAGGACGATCTTCTGGCCGCGATGCGCCCGCTCATCCGCGAGTGGATGGACGAACACTTCCCATCGATCCTCGAAGGCGCCGTACGGGAAGAAGTAGCCCGCGCCGTAAGAGCGCGCGGCAAGCGCTAGTCTCGCGATCCTGACAATCAGGCCGGGGCGGCAAAACCACCCCGGAAAGCCTCCTCTTGACGCTTCCGGGCGCTTTGCCCAGAACCGGCGCTTAGAGGAACACCTGTTTCATGCTCGATAAGACCTTCAATCCCGGCGAAGTCGAAACCCGGATTTATGCGGAGTGGGAACGCTCCGGCGCCTTCCGCGCGGGCCGCCGCCCGGACGCAGAACCCTTTTCCATCGTTATCCCGCCGCCGAACGTCACCGGCCGTCTGCACATCGGTCACGCGCTGAACAACACGCTGCAGGATGCGCTCGCGCGCTTCGAGCGTATGCGCGGCAAGGACGTGCTGTGGCAGCCGGGCATGGACCATGCGGGCATCGCCACGCAGTTGGTCGTCGAGCGCCAGCTCGCGGAGAAGCAGCAGAGCCGCGTCGGCATGGGCCGCGAGAAATTCCTGGAGGAAGTGTGGCGCTGGAAGAATGAATCCGGCGGCGCGATCACGCAGCAGCTTCGCCGCCTCGGCGCATCCGCCGACTGGTCGCGCGAGCGCTTCACGATGGACGACGGTCTTTCGCGTGCCGTGCTGAAAGTCTTCGTCGAACTCTACAAGCAGAACCTGATCTACAAGGACAAGCGCCTTGTGAACTGGGATCCGCGTTTGCAGACCGCGGTGTCCGATCTCGAAGTCGAAAACATCGAGATGAAGGGACACCTCTGGTATCTCAAATATCCCATCGAAGGGCAGGCGGGCCGCTTCATCACCGTCGCCACCACCCGCCCGGAAACGATGCTGGGTGACTCCGCGGTCGCTGTTCACCCCGATGACGAGCGTTACAAGGATCTCATTGGCAAGTTCGTCGTGCTGCCGCTCGCCAACCGACGCATCCCGATCGTCGCCGACGAACATTCCGATCCCGAGAAGGGCACGGGCGCGGTGAAGATCACGCCGGGCCACGACTTCAACGACTTCGAAGTCGGCAAACGCCACAACCTTCCGGTGCTGAACATCCTGAACAAGGACGGCACGCTGAACGACACGGTGCCGGAAGCCTATCGCGGGCTGGACCGGTTCGTGGCGCGCAAGACCATCGTTGCCGATCTGGAAGCCGTCGAACTGCTCGACAAGGTTGAGCCGATCACCCATGCGGTGCCGCACGACGAGAAGACCAAGACTGTCGTGCTCGAGCCGATGATGACCGAGCAGTGGTATCTCAACGTCCAGCCGCTCGCCGACAAGGCGATCAAGGCGGTGGAAGATGGCCGCACCAAATTCGTGCCGGACAACTGGTCGAACGTCTATTTCCACTGGATGCGCAACATCCAGCCCTGGTGCATCTCGCGCCAGCTTTGGTGGGGCCACCAAATTCCGGTTTGGTATGACGCGGACGGCAAAATCTATTGCGCTGAAACCGAAGACGAAGCGAAAGCGCAGGCCGGCGGCAAAACGCTGACGCGCGATCCCGACGTTCTCGATACATGGTTCTCGTCTGCACTATGGGCGTTCTCCACACTGGGATGGCCCGACAAGACCGAAGCGTTGAAGCGCTTCTATCCAACCTCGGT
>JBQCJO010000570.1:0-3868 GCA_051952735.1 Rhizomicrobium sp. | reverse complement strand
GCGTTGCCGCCGACGCCGAGCGCGGGTGTTGCATATTGATCGTTGGCCGGCGTCGCGGTGCTGCGCGGCGCGGGGAATGCGGGCACGGAGGCGGACGTATTCATGAAGCCGCTGTCGATGAACCAACCCTGCACGCGCCAGCCGAGATGATCGCCTTCGTTGGGGCGCGATAGCGTGACGCTGCCGATCCAGCCTTTCGCTTCGGACTCCACGCCCTGAATGCCGCCGCCGCGCGCGTCATCGTAATATTCGGCGCGCGCCGAGAGCGTGACGCCGCCGCTCAACTGCTGCTGCGCGCGAACGCTGGCTTCGCCGCTGTCGAGCCACAGATGATTGTCGGCCGCACCGCGGCGCGGATCGCGAATGGGAATCCAGCCGTTCGAGCGTTCGCCCGCGGCGCTGGCGAAGAGATCGAAATCGCCGTCCTGAAATCCGCCGCTCGCGCCGGCGCGCACCGTGCCCAAACTTCCATAAGAGGCGTCGGCGATCGCGATGCCGTTCGTGGTGTCACGTTCGGTGAGAAGGATCGTGCCGGTGAGTGCGCCCGCGCCGTAAGGACCGGCACCCGCGCCGCGCACGACATCGGCGCCGCCGATGTCTTCGTAAGGCAGCGCGCCCCAGATCACCCAGCCGCCGAACGGATCGTTGACGGGAACGCCATCGAGCAGCACCGCCGTTCGCCCTGCGCCGCTGGGCGCGATGGAGCGCAAAGAGATGCCCTGCGTCGTCGCATTGGCATTGATGCTGTTCGAGCGGCGGAAGAGCGAGAGGCCCGGCACCTGCTCCAACGCATCGTCGAGCCGGTCGGAGATCGCGAGCTGATCGGCGGTGAGCGGCGTGACGGAGAAGGCCGCATTGCCCACCGGCTGCGGCAGACGCGCGGAGGTGACGACAACCGTTTCCACACCATTGTCCGCGGCGAATGCGGGACCATACGCCGTAAGCAACAGCGCATGGAGCAAAGCGAGTTTGTGCAGGCGTTTCATGGTGCGGGTGCGAAGAAGAAGGCGGGCGATATCTGTGCCGGAAGCGGGACGAATACGCAATTCCGGCACAGCGAAACGCGCGTGGCGGTGGTAAGGTCCCGCGCATAACAGGGAGGATTTCCATGAAATTGCGTTTAGTCTTGCTCGCCGCCACGACGCTTGCCGTCGCCGCGCCGGCCATCGCGGCCGATGCACCCGCTTATGTGACCGCCGCCGTTTCCAATGCCGATCGCAGCGCGGAAGAAACCGGGCGCGACGCCAATCGCAAGCCGGCCGACATGGTGGCGTTCGCGGGCGTGAAGCCGGGCGACAAGGTTCTCGATCTCGTGCCGGGCAAGGATGGATATTTCACGCATATCTTCGCGAACGTCGTCGGCAAGGATGGGCACGTCTATTCCTTCATGCCGACCGAACTCGACGCGGCGTTGGCCAAGCGCAATCCTCCGATCGTTTTGCCGCCGGATGGCACCGTCGATCCGAAGTGGCCGAACGTGACCTTCGTGCATCACTCGCTCGTGGCGCTGAATTTGCCGGAGAAACTCGACGTGGTGTGGACGTCGCAGAACTATCACGACTTCCACGACAAGTTCATGGGGCCGGTGGACATGGCGGCCTACAACAAGGCGGTGTTCGACGCGCTGAAGCCGGGCGGCACCTACATCGTGCTCGATCACGCCGCGCCGGGCGCGGGGCCGGAAGTGACCGAGACTCTGCACCGCATCAATCCGGATGTGGTGAAGAAGGAAGTGGAAGCGGCGGGATTCAAGTTCGTCGGCGAGGATGACTCGCTGAAGAACCCGGCAGATCCACACGACAAGAACGTGTTCGATCCGTCGATCCGCGGAAAGACCGATCAGTTCGTCTACAAGTTCAAGAAGCCGTAAGCGAAGCGGCGGCGGTCAGAAGCTGATCTTCCAGGTGCCGTCCGGCTGGCGGCAGAACGGAAGCTCGTAACGATCGCCGCCGCCTTTCGTGAACACATGCTCAACGGCGCCGCATGGTGCGCCGCTTTTCTCATAGACCCGCAACACCGTCGCGCGGCCCGCACGGCCGGTCTTGTCGTCAGACCAGTCCGCGCTCGCACCGGCCTTCACCTGATTGAGCGCCTGTTGCACGGCCTGCATGAGCAGGGCCCGCTCATCGGGTTTGAGATTGGCGCCGAAGCCCAGCATGCGGTTCGGCGCGTCGGCCGCGATGGCGGGCGCTACGCACAGAAAAACAAGTGCCACTGCGACAATCTGCAAGCGGACCATCGGCGGACTCCCTGCGCGACGGCGCAAGGCTAGGAGTCCTTCTCCCGCGAAACGATTGGACCTAGGTCCAATCTTCAGTGCAGCGCTTCGCCCGCAATCGTGATGCGGTGCATCAGACGTTCGTGGCCGTGATAGTCGTTGAGTGCGTAATGCCAGGTTGCGCGATTGTCCCAGAAGGCGATGGAGCCGGGCTTCCAGTCGAAACGGGTGTGGAAACGCGCGTTCATCGCGTGCGCGAACAGCTTGTGCAGCAAGGGCTGGCTTTCCTGCATTGTCTGGCCTTCGAAGCGCAGCACGAAGCCGGGATTCACATAGAGCGCCTTCTTGCCCGATAGCGGGTGGGTGATCACCACCGGATGCAGCGCCTCGCCCACGGCTTCGTCATTGGCGAATTCCTGGCGCTCTTCGTTGTTTTAATAGGCCTTCGATCCGAAGACGTGGCCGTTGGAATGCACCGCCTTCAGGTTCGCGATCTTCGCTTTGGTTTCATCATCCAGCGTGTCGTAGGCCGCGTACATGTTGGCGAAGAGCGTGTCGCCGCCCGATGGCGGCAGGATGCGCGCGACGAGGATGGAGCCCATGGCGGGAATCTGGTCGTAGGAATGATCGGTGTGCCAGCCGCCGCCGATATTGGTTTTCTGTTCCTTCTCTTTGCCGACCTTCGCGATCTCGCGATAGCCGTCGATGTGCGGGAAGAACTTGTTGACGTCGATCTCGCCGAACTTCCTGGCGAACGCGATGTGCTGGTCTTCGGTCAGCTTCTGATCGCGGAAGAAGATGATGCCGTAATCGGCATAGGCTTTCTTCACCGCCGCGAAGTCGCTGTCGCTCATCGTGCGCAGATCGACACCGAGAACTTCCGCGCCGCAATTCTCGCGCGGGACGACGGTGAGGCCTTCGATCTTGGTGTGCGCGTTCATGGCGTTCTCCATTCGGCTGAGAGAAGGCTACGCCCGGTAGCTGGACAGAATTGTCACGATCGTTACAGTCTTGCTCATGGCCGAAACGCCCACAAAAGCCGGGATTCTGGCGGTTCTGGCGCAGAATGGCTGGTTCGCCGCCCTGCCCGCCGCGCTCAAATCCGCGCTCGCCGAAAAGGGCCTCATAGTGGAAGTGGCGCGCGGACAATGGGTCTATGGCGCGGGCGACGAGATCACCTGGCTCTACGCGGTGCTGCGCGGCAGCGTGGACATGATGGTCAGCACCATCGCGGGCAACGATGTGCTGATCGACATCGCGCCGGCGGGCCGCGTATTCAGCCAGGCGCTGGGGCCGCGCATCGTGACCGCGCTGGCGAACGAAGATTCGATGCTGCTCTTCGTGCCCGACCATATACTGCGCGAGATCGGACGCACGCTGCCCGACACCGCACGCCATGTCACCGCTTTGCTCTACACGCAGCTTGCGGGCGCAGCGGCGCTCTCCGTCAACATGATCAATCTGCAGCCGCGAGCACGGGTTGCGGCGCGGCTGCTGTTTCTCGCCGGGAATGACGCGCGCAATGGCTGCGTCGTCGGCGTCACGCAGAGCCAACTCGCTGAATTGACCGGGCTGTCGCGCAAAACGGTGAACGGTCACCTCGCGCATTTGGCGAAGAAGAAACTGGTCGTGTCCCTCTATGGCGGATTG
>JBQCJO010000569.1:0-2041 GCA_051952735.1 Rhizomicrobium sp. | reverse complement strand
AAGCCCGCGGCGTTCGCGAACCTCAAGCCGATACCGGGCGACAAGCTGGTCGCTGACTATCCGGTGATGATGCCGGGCAACGCCAATGACGCGGCGCTCGCGAGCATTCCAAACGGCGCGACGCTAGGCACCTGTGCCATGACGCTTTCCACCGATGGCGCGAATGGCTTTCTCACCTTCGGCAAGCCCGCGGATGGCGCGCGCGCCGCGTGGATGCGAGTGCTCGCGGTGAATTCCAAGACATTGTTGCTGCAAATTCACGATCCACTCGCGGCTTCCGCGCCTGCCGGCAAAAGCTGGATCGGCGGGGCGCACGCCGAGATCTGGCAGAAGGGCAACTATGACGACAGCCAGGGCGCGCCGAAGCGCGCCGATCTCGGTCAGATCGCCGTCGATCTCGACGGCACCGTGCATGCCGTCGGCGAAGCGAAGGCGCCGCAGGTCAAGCGCTGGACGGCGACAGACGAGAGGGGCCGGCCTGTGACCGTGCTGCTTCTCACCTGGGCCGACGACATCAGCTATGCAGCGGTCAGTTATTCGCAGGCCGAGAACGGCAAGCAGGCACGGCTGGTGACGAATGTGGCGATGGCGCGCGGTGTGCCGATGGCTTTTCCTTCGGTGATCGGCATGCAGAACAAATGCGCTCTCCGCGGCGGCCGCATCGAACTTGCCGGCATGATGCCGCTGACCTCCAATTAAAAAAATAACCCCGGCGTGTAAGGGCGCCGGGGCCAAGGTGCCACTCGGAGGGTAAAGCTGGTTCAGGTGCAGATATGCGCCTTGAGACCCGCAGGCACTTTCGTTTCGGCGTCGCTGCAGGCGGAATCGAGCTGGGCTTGCGTAAGACCCCTGGTCTTCGTCAGGTCCGTGCCCTTGAAAGAGGTGATTGCGAGCTTCGCGCCGGTGAAATCGGCGTTGGTCAGGTTCGCATGCGCCAGGTTCGCGCCGGAGAGATTGGCGCCCTTGAACGAGACGTTCGTGAAATTCGCATAGGACATGCACATCAGAACGGCGTGCACGTTCGAGAAGTCCGCGCCCGTCAGGTTGCCGTTCTTCACGCAGGTGTTGTCAAGGTTCGCACCCGCCAGCATGCAGTTCGGGCAATCGTGATTGCCGGCCTTGATCGAATTCACCGCCGCGCGGTCCGGCGCGGTGTAGCTGATCGGCGTGAACGGCACCGGCGCGCCAGCGGCGGCAACGCCGCTGAAGAGCACGGACATCAGAAGGGTCAGCGTGGCGAACATGGGGCAATGTTCCGTTTCGGGTCGTCTGCCCCTGAAAGTCGCAAGGGCTGTGCCGGTTGAATTTCCCGGATTTCGGCGATTTCTGGTGTTTCGGGTCGGGACGCGTCCTGAATTGAATTGCGAATTGATGGGGGTACCGCCCCCCGGGGGGACGAATTGAATGTCGATTTTTTCGATTCCGATTTGCGCAAAACCCAACCTCTTGTGGGTGCGGGCAGGGCGGAGCAGTCGTTTTCATGGTTGTCGCACCCCCTCCCTCTCTCCTTCCCGCAAGCATCGGGTCGAAGCGGGCGCGGGGGCGGGGCATATGGGACGGGTAATCCTGTTCGGAGTTTTTCATGTCTTTCCACTTCCAAGGTCTTCCCTTCGAGCCGTTCGCGCCGCTGTTCGCGCTGTCTGACGCGGAACTCGAAGCCAAGGGCTTCCGCCGCATGGTGGCAGGCGAGGGCGATACGCTGCCGTGCCGTGTCTCGCTCGAAGACGTCGATCCCGGCGAGGAGCTGCTTCTCATCAACTCCGAGCACCAGCCCGCACATTCGCCTTACCGGGCGAAGGGTCCGATCTTCATCAGCAAACACGGCGCGCGGTTCGACGGCCATGAGGTGCCGCCGGCGCTGCGCACGCGGCTGCTATCGCTTCGCGCCTATGACAAGGACGGCATGATCGTCGAGGCTGACGCCGTGAACGGCGATGCGGTCGAGCCGGTCCTGGAGCGTCTCTTCGCGCGCGGCGACACGGCGTATGTCCATGTGCACTACGCCAAGCGCGGATGTTTCGCGGCGCTGGTGGAGCGCGGG
>JBQCJO010000568.1:0-2387 GCA_051952735.1 Rhizomicrobium sp. | reverse complement strand
AGCTCATCGCGATCGGAACGGTCTGGGCGTCTTCGGCATTATTCTGCGCCGTTAAGACCACTTCCTAGATCTGCGCGAAGGCCGTTGCGGCGAGAGCGGTGGAAAGAAGAAATTCGACGACGAGCGTGGCGGACCGGCGTGTCCGTACTGAACGCGTTACTGACATACGATGTACTTCCCTCTTTCGGTTTCCTCTGCGCCTGTCCCGGCGCCTAGTGACAAAGAGTCAGTGGCCGGAGAAACGCGCTCCGGACGGTCACCACTGACGAATTTGTTGCGATGCGGAGAGAAAAAGGGACGCAGTAAATCTGCAAGACCAAAAAGCTTGGAATACGGCGTATCTGAAAAATTGTCAGTTCTGATGTGTTTGCGGCGCAACAGTCGATTTATTGAATACTATCAATAGTAACATGGCTATTTCTTCGCGCTGCAATGATACTTTTTCAGATGTTATTGTTGCACTCGATGTTGCGCAGCATTTTGCAGCGCAACAAGAAAGCCGCGCGCAAGACGCTCATAGTCGGCGGGCGCATTATAAATTTGCGCGGATATCCTGACGCAAAACGCATCTTCGAAACGATAGACCGGGACTATTGCGCCGCAGCAAATCCGAATTGCTGCAGCGAAAGACGCAGCATCCGCGACGGCGGCGGGCGAAGGCCGCAACGTCAAGCACGTCATCGCGCCGCGCATCGCGGCAGGCGCGGTGGGAAGCATGCCCAATTCTTCCGCAAGCCGCGCGGAAGCCTCCGCGGCAAGCGCGCGATTGCGGGCCATGAGTGATTCGCCGCCGCAGGAATCGTGAAAGCGCACTGCGGCTTCGAAGCAGAGCCAGGACGTGACATCGCGCGTGCCGATCCAGTCGAAAGCTTGGCGGTAGCCGTCCGGCGCGCCGTGTGAGAGCACGGCCGGAAGCGTTTGCGCCTGCCGCTCCGGCGCAGTCCACAACAGCCCGCAGCCTTTCGGCGCGAACAGCCATTTGTGCGCATTGCCCGTGTACCAGTCGGCGCCGATGGCATCGACATCGAGCGGCACATGACCCGGAGCGTGCGCACCGTCCACCAGCACCGCCATCCCGCGCGCCTTCGCGGCTTTCACGATCTCGCACACCGGAAACACGATGGCGGTGGCGGACGTGATGTGATCGACAACAAGGAGCTTTGTGCGCGGCGAGAAGGCTTTCTCTATTGCCGCAACGACCTGCGCTTCGCTTTCGACGATGACCGGCACATCGGCGATGACGACATGGGCACCGAAGCGCCGCGCCCATATCCGCATCGCTTTGATGACTGCGCCATATACATGCGAAGTCGTGACGATCTCATCGCCTTCGCGCAGACCGAAGGACAACAACACCGAATTCACCGCCGATGTCGCGTTCTCGCAGAACACCCAATCGTCCGCCTTGCCGCCGAAGCGTTGCGCGGCAATGCCAGCGAGCCGGCGCAGTTCGCCCGGCAGCTCGTCTTTGAAGAATCCCGTTGCGTTGCTTTCGATATGCGCGCGCCAGCGCTCCTGCTCGGCGGCGACGATCTTCGGCACGGCGCCATAAGAGCCGTGGTTGAGATGAATCAGATCGGGCGAAAGCTGAAAAAGCGCGAGCGCCGCGTGACCGACAATGGGGTCCTCAGGCGCGGCACTCTTAAGCGTGCCATCCTTAAGCGTGTTTGGGGAACGGTCCGATCGGGAAAGGCTGCTCATCGCGCGCGAACACTATGAAGGCCAGAAGCTCGAACAGATATTGCACCAGATTCGCGCTGAAGCTCTTCAGTTCTTCGTTCACCCGGCCATTGATCGCCAGAAGGATGAACTGGATTACGCCAAGGCCGAACAGGATCATCATCACGAAATAAGCCAGGACCCCGTAGCAGAAGGCATAAACCAGACGGACCGCGGGAAACGGCGGATGCGCGGGGGGCGGAGGCGGCGGGGCCTGATCGGCGCCGGTGGCGTTCGGGTTGTCGCTCATTGGGTACCTCCGCAAAACCGTGGGCTCGCCCACTGATCTGATGTGGTTACAACGCGGCTGTCTTCAAGCGGTTCACCGGATCGAACGGACCGGAAAGCAGCAATCCCGCCAGAAATCCGCCCAGATGCGCTTCCCAGGCGATGAGCTGGACCCCGGGTCCTGCCCCCATCCCCGTGACGCCGAAGGCGACGTTCAGCAGAATCCAGATGCCCGACCACAACAGAATGCGCCGCGAGAATATGGGCGCGAGGGGTTGGGGCTCCATGAACGCGTTACCTTCCCGCCCGATCAAGCGGAACGCCACGGCCATGAGTCCGGAAATCGCGGCGGAAGCGCCCACGACCGGCGCGACCGCATTCCAGTTGAGCGCCAGATGCAGCAGCGCACCGGCCAGCCCGCAGAGGATGAAAAAGAGAAA
>JBQCJO010000567.1:0-6626 GCA_051952735.1 Rhizomicrobium sp. | reverse complement strand
AAGTGGATATCGAGCGGCAGAAGCCGAACGTCTTTCGTATGAACCTGCTCGGCGCGGAAGTGCGCGGCGTTTCCTCTGGTTCGCGTACGCTGAAGGACGAGATGAACGAAGCGATCCGCGATTGGGTCGCAAATGTCCACGACACGTTCTACATCATCGGGTCCGCCGCGGGCATGCATCCCTATCCGATGATGGTGCGCGACTTCCAATGCGTCATTGGCGAAGAGATCAAGACCCAGATGATGGCCGTCGAGAAGAAGCTGCCCGATTTGGTCGTCGCCTGCGTTGGCGGCGGATCGAATGCCATCGGCACTTTCCATCCGTTCCTTGATGACAGCTCCGTCGAGATCCATGGCGTCGAGGCAGCGGGCGAGGGCGTGAACACGCATCGTCAGGCGGCGACGCTCACCAAGGGCACGCCCGGCGTGTTGCACGGTTCGCGCTCTTATCTGTTGCAGGACAATGACGGGCAGATCGAAGAAGCGCATTCGATCTCTGCTGGCCTGGATTATCCCGGCGTCGGGCCCGAGCATTCCTGGCTGAAGGACCAGGGCCGCGTGAAATACTTCTCGGCCACCGACAAGGAAGCGATGGAGGCCTTCACGCTTCTGTCCAAGGTCGAAGGCATCATCCCAGCTCTGGAGTCGTCTCACGCGCTGGCCCATGTCGCGCGCATCGCGCCGACCATGCCCAAGGATGCGGCTATTGCGGTCACGCTTTCCGGGCGCGGCGACAAGGACGTGTTCACGGCTGCGGCGCATCTGGGTGTGAAGATATGAGCCGTATCGCCGCCCGGTTTGCGGAGCTGAAGAAGCAGAACCGCGCTGCCTTCGTGCCGTTCATCACGGCGGGCGATCCCGACGCGGATACATCCTTCGCGATCATGGAAAAGCTGCCTTCGATGGGCGCCGACCTGATCGAGCTTGGTGCGCCGTTCTCCGATCCGATGGCGGATGGCCCGGCGGTGCAGGCGTCATCGTTGCGCGCGCTCAAATCCGGCGCGACCATGCACAAGACGCTGGAGATGGTGCGCCGCTTCCGCAAAACCGACAGCAAAACGCCGGTGATCCTGATGGGCTATTACAACCCCATCCATCACTACGGCACCGCGAAGTTCGCGCGCGATGCGGCGGCGGCCGGCGTTGATGGTCTCATCACGGTGGATTTGCCGCCGGAAGAAGATGACGTGCTGCGCGCCCCCGCGAACGGGCAGGGCATCGACATTGTCCGCCTGCTTGCGCCCACCACAAATGACCATCGCCTCAAGACGGTGCTGAAGGACGCCAGCGGCTTTCTCTATTACGTCTCGGTCGCGGGTGTGACGGGGACCAAGTCCTTCGACGCTTCCGAGGTCGGAGCCGCTCTCAAGCGAATCCATGCGGCGAGCCCGCTGCCCTGCTGCGTGGGCTTTGGCATCAAGACGCCGGAACAGGCGGGCCAGATCGCGCGTATCGCTGATGGGGCGGTCGTCGGGTCGGCCATTGTGGACCGCATCCGGCAGCTTTCCGCAAATGGCGCGAAACGCGAGGAAGTCGTTAAAGATGTTGCCGATTTCTGCAAATCCCTCGCCGATTCCGTGCATGCAGCCCGTGGATAACCTGTGGTAGGCTAACGCCATGAACTGGATCGCCAATTTCGTCCGCCCCAAGATCAAGAGCCTGATCGGCACCAAGTCCGACACGCCCGAGAACCTCTGGAAGAAGTGTCCCGCCTGCGGGGAGATGATCTTCCATCGCGACCTCGAGGCGGCGCAGAACGTGTGCCCGAACTGCGGCCACCACATGCGCATCGGCGCCAAGGACCGTTTCGCGGCCCTGTTCGATGCCGGCGTGTATGAAGAGATGCCGCCGCCGACCGTGCCGGCCGATCCGCTGAAATTCCGCAGCGAGAAGAAATACGCCGACGAAATCAAATATGTCCGCTCCAAGACCGGACGCCAGGAAGCGTTGCAGGCCGCGCGCGGCACGCTGGACGGCTTGCCGGTGATGGTGGCGGTGCAGCCTTTCGACTTCCTGGGCGGCTCGCTCGGCATGGGCGTCGGCGAAGCGTTGGTGCTGGCGATGCAGGCGGCGGTCGAAGAGAAGCGGCCCTTTATCCTGTTCGTCTCCTCCGGCGGCGCGCGCATGCAGGAGGGATTGCTGTCCCTCATGCAGATGCCGCGCGTGACGATCGGCGTGAACATGCTGAACGAAGCGGGCCTGCCATACATCGTGGTGCTGACCGATCCGACCTTCGGCGGCGTCAGCGCGTCCTATGCGATGCTGGGCGACGTGCAGATCGCCGAACCGGGCGCGCGCATCGGCTTCAGCGGCCAGCGCGTCATCGAACAGACGATCCGCGAGAAGCTGCCGGAAGGATTCCAGAAAGCGGAATTCCTGCTCGAGCATGGCGTCGTGGACATGGTGACCCATCGCCATGAGATGCGCGCCACACTCTCGAGCATTGCGCACATGCTGATGAAGAAACCGCGCCCGCGCAGCCGCGCGCTCACCGCGCCCGCGGTGATCGAGGCGACGCCGGTGAAGACGGCCGATCCGGCCATCCGCTCCGGGGCGAAGATATGAGCGTTGCTGCTTCCCGCAGCGACGCCATCCTCGATCGTCTCCTTCACATCCACCCCAAGGGCATCGATCTTAAGCTCGATCGCATCGAGCGGCTGCTGGCGGAGCTTGGCCATCCCGAATTGCAGATGCCGCCGGTCTTCCACGTCGCAGGCACGAACGGGAAGGGCAGCACCTGCGCTTTCCTCCGCGCCATGCTGGAGGCGAGCGGCAGGAAGGTTCACGTCTATACCTCGCCGCATCTGGTCCGCTTCAACGAGCGCATCCGTATCGCGGGCAAGCTGATCGACGATGAAGAACTCGCCGACGTTCTGGAAGAATGCGAACGGGTGAACGACGGCAAGGAAATCACCTTCTTCGAGATCGCGATGTGCGCGGCGTTCCTCGTGTTCTCGCGCCACCCCGCCGATGCGCTGGTTCTGGAAGTGGGGCTTGGCGGCAAGTACGACGCCACCAATGTGATCGCGAAGCCCTTGATGACGGTGATCACGCCCATCGGGCTGGATCACGCGGAGTTCCTCGGCAACAACATCGCCAGCATCGCGGCCGAAAAAGCCGGTATCGTGAAACGCGGCGTGCCGCTGGTCGTCGGCAATCAGGATGACGTTCCGCGCGATGTCATCGTGCGCCGCGCCGACGCGATGAGCGCGCCGGTGTTCGTCTATGGGCAGGATTTCTTCTGCCATTCCGAGCACGGGCGGATGATCTATCAGGACGAAAACGGTCTGCTCGATCTGCCGCTGCCAAAGCTGGTCGGCCAGCATCAGATTGAAAATGCGGCCACTGCCATCGCCGCGCTGCGGCACGCTGGACCGGGCTGGGCGCCGGACGACGCGATCGACGTGGGCATGCGCAAGGTGGAGTGGCCAGCGCGGTTGCAGCGTTTGACCAAGGGTCCCCTCGTCATGCTCGCGCCGGAAGGCGCGGAAGTGTGGCTCGATGGTGGGCATAATCCGCATGGCGCCGCCGCGGTGAGCCGCGCGCTGGCGGATCTGGAGGAGCGGTCGCCCAAGCCGCTCTATCTGATCTGCGGCATGCTGAAGACGAAAGACGCGCGCGGTTTTCTGGAGCCGTTCGGCGGTCTGGCGCGGCACATCACGACGGTGCCGATCGAAGGCGAACCGGCCTCGCGCGGCGCGGGCGACTTGTACGACGCGGCGCGTTCCGTCGGATTGAACGCCACACCGGCCGACGATCTTGAGGACGCGATGATGCAGGTGGAAGCCTGGACGCGCGCGCAACCGCGCGACACCGCCCCGCGCATCCTGATCTGCGGATCGCTCTATCTCGCGGGCCGCGTGCTCGCGGAGAATAGCTGACGTTTCGGCGTCCATTCGCGCCGCTTCCGCTTTCACCAGCGAAGCTGCCAGCTCCATTTCAGCGATACAGGCCCGGACTTTGGCGCGCATGTCTTTCATCGCGCGCGTCCGCAATCCGTGGGTGACACGGTTGCGATTGCCGGGCGGTGCGCCGCGCCTGGCCATCAGACCTGCCGGATGCGCGGGCCGGTGAAGGCCGGCTTCGAATTGAATGTCGTTTTTTTCGCTTCGGATTCGCCGTTTTCCCAATCCGTGGTGTCGTAGCTGTCGTGCGACCGGCTATTTCGTAGGGCGCGGTTGATGTCCGCTGTCGTGCGGCGGCGCGGGCGGAATACGGAATCGTCCACCTTGATGTTGGTGGCGCGCTGGCGGCTTTCCGCGTCCGCGAGCCGCGCAATGGCGCCCGCTGTTTGCGCCTGTGACGACGCGAGACGCGCGGCGGCGAGCGCGAATTTGGTGCGCGCGTCATAGGCGTATGCGTCTTTATCCACGGCGCGCATCGCGAGGTCCGCGATCAGCGCATCGCAGGAGGCGAGGGCGCTGTGCAGCCGCGCGACGGCGGGAACGACATGCTTGTCGGTGAAGTCTTGATCCTCCCGGCCCGCTGAGGCGGGGAGGGGGGCCGGGCCATTACCGGCGTGGGCTTGGTTCTCTGCCATGTGAGAACATATAGAGAACAAATCGTGCAGACGCAAGCAGAAATAGGAATATTTATAATTATCTGATATTCCTTAGGAAATTCGTTTCATTCATCTCCCTTCACGCAGGACAGCTCATTGCCGCTCGGATCTTTGAAGTGGAAACGGCGGCCGCCGGGGAATTGGAAGATGGGCTTGGTGATCGTCGCGCCGGCTTTCTGCACGGCGGCGAGGGCGTCTTCGAGATTGTCCACGTCGATCACCACCAGCGGCGCGGCGGTCGCTTCGGGCATGTCACCTTGCAGGCCAATGTCCACATCGCCGGTCATCGTGGCGGCATAGGTCGGGCCGAAATCGGTGAGCTTCCAGCCGAAGGCTTTGGAATAGAAATCCTTTGAGCCGGCGAAATTCTTCGACGGCAATTCGACATAGTTGATGCGCGCCATATGCGGCCTCCCGATGCGAGGGCGCCAGTCTAGCTTTTTGCGGCGCGGGCGGAATGGGCGCGTAAAACACTGCTGCCAAAATCCGGCGCGAGTTACCGCTTCTTCTTCGCGGCAGCCTTGACGAGATCGGCAATGATCTTTGCGTCCTTCGGCGTCGCGGGGTTGTAGACCATCATCGCCAGATCGGGGCGGCCATCCACGGCGAAGGTGGAGAACTCCAGCGCGATGGTTCCACCTTTGGGCAGGCGCATGTGCTTGGTTCCGTCGCCATGCGTTTGCACGTCGGTGCTCTGCCACAGGCGCGCGAATTCCGGACTCTGTGCCGAAAGCTCGGCGACAAGCGCCTGGATGCGTTCCGAGGCGCCGGCGCGTGCGACATCCGCGCGAAACGACGCCACCACATAGCGCGCGACCTGTTCCC
Source organism: Rhizomicrobium sp. (assembly GCA_051952735.1). Classification (GTDB taxonomy): domain Bacteria; phylum Pseudomonadota; class Alphaproteobacteria; order Micropepsales; family Micropepsaceae; genus Rhizomicrobium. Next base: position 1,241 of record JBQCJO010000567.1, on the reverse strand, counting down.
AATGCACCTGCGCGTCGCGGATACGCGGCGTGCAGAACATGCGACGCAGGATGTTGCGTTCGCCGGGCGGCAGTTCGTCGTAATCGGTGAGCGTTGCGGCTGCGGCGGCATTCCATGCCAGAACGTCCCATGTGGCGTTCTTCACCATCGCCGGGCTGAGTGGCATGGCGTCGAGCACGCGCTGCAGGCGCGGCGAGATGCTGTCGGTTTCGCGATAGCGCACGTCGGGCGGGTGACCGAGGCCGATGAGGAACAGATGCTCGCGCTCCACGTCGGTGAGCATGAGCGCGCGGGAAATGCGGTCGAGCACATCGGCGGACGGCGCGCCGCCACGGCCTTGCTCAAGCCATGTGTACCAGGTGGCGCTGACATTCGCGCGCTGCGCCACTTCCTCGCGGCGCAAACCCGGCGTGCGGCGGCGCTTCAGCGAAAAGCCGAAACTCGCGGGATCGAGTTTCATGCGCCGGTCGCGCAGGTAATCGCCAAGTGGCGTGATCTGGGTTCCGGAGGCGCTCATCCTGTTACCTATTATACCCGTATAAACTCACATCTTTACCAGCATAGCATGGCGCCTAGATAAGGTCGCGGAGAAATTGGAAGGCGCATGCGATGAAGCTGAAAGGCAAAAGGATATTGGTGATCGGCGGCGGCTCCGGCATCGGCTTCGGCATTGCCACGGGCGCGGCGGAAGAGGGAGCGATCGTTACCATCGCATCGCGCAACGCCGAGAAAATCGCGGCGAAAGCGAAGAGCATCGGCGCCAACGGCGCGGTTCTGGACGTCACCGAGGAAGCGAACATCGCGGCCTTCTTCAAGGAACACATCGGCTTCGATCACATCGCGTTCACCGCGGGTGATACGGATGGCCTCAGCATGGGCATGTTGAAGGATCTGGATCTGAAGCTGGCGGCGTCGCGATTCAACACGCGCTTCTGGGGCGCGGTCGCGGTGGCCAAGCATGGCGCGATCAAGCTGCCGCCCGGCGGTTCGTTCACCTTCACCAACGGCATGCTGGCGCATAAGCCCATGAAAGGCATGCCCATCGTCTCCGCGAGCGCGATGGCGGCGGAAGGACTGGCATTGGGGCTTGCGGTCGATCTGTCGCCCGTGCGCGTGAACTGTGTTTGCCCGGGGTTGATCGAAACCGAATTGTTCGCGCGTTATGGCGAGGCGCGCGCGGAGATGCTGAAGATGATGTCGCAGAAGCAGCTGATCCAGCGCCCCGGCACGCCGGAGGAAGC